>DNPC01000742.1 GCA_003501565.1 Planctomycetaceae bacterium
ACTCGAGCCGATGCTTGAGACGGTACGGCGGCAGATTGCCGAGGATGAGGCTGCATACCTGCGCCGTCTGGGGGGGCTCGGCGTACAAGTTGAATTGCCCGTGGCGTTGCACAGACCAGTGCCAACAACGGGTTTCTTCGAATTGCCCATGCACCAGCTGTTGGCTTACTACGTTGATCGTGATGCAAGCCCGATTGGAAAGCTGTTGAGCGCTACCAAGCGTATGGCGGCACAAGTTGATCAGGTTGTCGTCGTTGGCAGCAACGAGTATTTGCTTGCGGCTCAGATGCTAATGGAAGCCTGCGCACAACCTCGCTTCAATTCCCTGACTCGCGGTCAACGGGGAAGTCGACCGCGTGTGCATTTTGTCAGTACGTCGGCTGACAACGATGCGGTACAAGCTCTGTTGTATGTTTTGGCCAATCCAGCGAATTCTGCGTTTCGAGCAGAAAGTTCATGGGCACTACTCTCCTTCGCGGCAAAACCGGACTGCCCGGTGTTGTTGTCGTTCATGGACGCGGCTGAGTCGGAGGACTGCGGTTCGCTAGCCCAATCGCGAATGATGGCTATCCGCGAATCAGGTGGCACGCCAAGCGAAATGGAAGCTGAGCTTGAGCTCGAGTTGCCTCCAGGCTTAACACCCTTTACTAGCGCGTTGTCTGCTATTGGCCTCGCACCTGCAGCATTGCTAGGTGTAAACATTATGAAGCTTCAGGAGGGAGCGCTTGCAATGGCCCAACACTTTCGTGAAGCAGCATTTTGCAACAATCTGCCCGTTTTGCATGCGGTGGCCAGTCATCTTGTTCGCACGCGCGATCGGCAATCCCGCGTGCAGACGGATGTGATTTCGATGCATGCCGTAGCTCGTTGGGCGAATCGGCTGTTGGCGTCCGGCAGGACCTCCAGCGGGATGCGTGCGGACGGCGAACCTGAACTGATTTGGCAGATTGTTTCCAAGCGCTCGCGGTTCGATACGCTGCCGCGTTTCAAGCAAAAAGCGAACATGCAAGGAGACCCCGCCACCGGTGTGGTGCCAATCGAGCTGCCGGATACCGATGAAGCCAGCCTTGGACAATTGTTGCAGTTGATGATGCTCTCTCAAGCGATTCAAATAAAGCTTTGCGTCTAGCGTCAGACTGCTTATTCGTTGGAGCTCGCGGAAGCGGCAGCATAGTAGAGTCGGGAATTTGCGATCGAGCGTTCGCAACTGCTTGATGGCTGAACTGTTCTACGACTGAACTGCTCTACGGCTGTTTTGGGCTGCCGGCACCAGTGCGCGTCATACGATTCTTGCGAAAGAGATTGGATTTATGGTAGAGCTAACTTGGCTGGGGCACGCGAGCTGGAGCTTGCAAATCGGTGAGCACCGAATCGTCATCGACCCTTTCTTGTCAGAGAATCCGTCAGCAAAGCAGAGTCCCGGCGAGATTGACGCAGATTTCGTGTTGTTGACTCATGGGCACTTTGATCATGTTGCGGATGCGGCTGAAATCGCCAACCGCTCAAATGCGTTGCTGGTGGCAAACTACGAAATCGCCACCTGGTTCGCCGAAAAGCATGACGTAAAAAACACACTGGGCATGAACCTCGGCGGCTGGGCAGAATTGCCTTTTGGACGCGTTAAGATGACACTTGCTCACCACTCAAGCCAACTTCCCGATGGCAGCTACGGGGGTAATCCTGGCGGCTTTCTGATCGAGTGCGAACGGCGGCTTTACTTCGCAGGTGACACAGCTCTATTCAGCGATATGCAGTTTATTGCACCCGAGAAGATCGATTGCGCAGTCTTGCCAATAGGCGACCTGTTCACGATGGGCCCATCGGATTCGGTGCAAGCTGCCAAGTGGCTGGCCCCAAAATGTGTGGTTCCAGCTCACTACAATACGTGGCCGCCGATTGAGCAAGACGCTCAGGTTTGGGCGGATAGTATTCGCCAAGCCGGCTTTGAAGCGCTGGTACCTGAGGTTGGAGAAGCTGTTAGCATCTAGTGGTTGCAGAGAATGCCATGGTGTGGGCAAGTGGCACAATGACTGGGCGGTGTCCCCGTAGGTATACGGCACGTGCCCGTAGACTTACGCAACGAAACGCGTCGAATGACGTTCTAATTATTGGCAAGGTGATCTCGCGTGACCGACGACCAGCAGAAACTCTTTGACGAACCAGACGAACCGCCGTTCGTCACTGTTTGCAAAGTTGGTGAATTGGACGAAGGGCAGGGCAAGGCATTTCCTGTGGGGCGCCGGATGGTCGCGGTGTTCCTCCGTGAAAATCAATACATCGCGGTTGACGACTTCTGCCCGCATCAAGGCGCTTCTCTGGCGGAAGGCTACCTAGCCGACGGCTGCGTTGCATGCCCATGGCACCACTGGCAGTTCTCACTCGACGACGGGACCTGGGTAGACAATCCCAAGATCGCCATCGACACATTTTCAGTCCGTGTCATGGATGGCAAGGTCCAGGTCCAGGTGCCGACATGACCAGTAGGCCGTGCAGCCGCCATCGCCAGCCTGCTTTCGCGGGGACATAGGCGCTTCTCGCAGGCGATAACTGTCCTGTCCCAGGCCTGTTTTGCCTCACTTGTTTTATTGTCCTTTTGCCTGGGTTCGGCCCGAGATGGCTAGCAGGCGGCAGGTGGGCCGGTGGTGCATGGCCGTTCGAAACTCGGCAGGCGGAAAAATCGTCACAAGCGGGGTTAAGGATCAGCTGTCCAAGGGGTGGAGGCAGACTTGCCACGAAAACCCGGTTCCAGCAGCAGGAATTGCTTGAATCTCGGCCGGAATCCTGGTTACTATAGGTAGTTTGGGTGACGTGCCTTTTTCTACCCGTCGCTCCAAACTACGCAGGCCAGTGTAGCTGACTTATCCAAATTGCTCGATTGAGGGCCTCGGCGAGGCCGTCATAGAGGGAGTTTCTGCTCAATGTCGAATTTTGTATCTCTGGAAGACGCTGCTAAAAAGCTGGGTGTAAGCCCGGATGAAATCGTCGAAATGCGATCACGCGGCGATATTTTCGGCTATCGCGATGGCGCCAGCTGGAAATTCAAACCTGAAGAGATCGAGCGGGTGGCTTCTGAGATGATGGGCGATGCCTTGGATGAAGATCCGGCCGGTTCTTCTATCTTGGTATCCGAGGGCGACCTGGGGGCCGGAAGTTCACTGGGTAGCACCCTTGGTAGTGACGTTAGCGGCGGGGATGAAGATAGCGACGTTGAACTTGTCGCGGATCCAAACAGCAGTGACGTTCGCCTGGTGAGCAAAGGCGATGATGGCAGCGAACTGAAGCTGGCTGATGACGATGATGACGAACTCCAGCTGGCTGCCGACGATGATGACGACGACGAGCTCCAGCTGGCAGCTGACGATGGTGACGATTTGCTGGCGGCGGCGTCTGGCGCGGCGTCCAGCCTGGGAAGTGATCTAGAGCTAGCTGGCTCAGATCTTGGATTGGGCAGTGCGATCGGCTCCGGTGCGGAAAGCGACGTTGCAATCTCC
>DNPC01000068.1 GCA_003501565.1 Planctomycetaceae bacterium
GGCCCGGCAATGTCCGCGAGCTGATCAATGTGATACAGCGGTGCACAATTCTATCTGAAAAAGCTTGTATAAGCCTGCCATTTCTGCCACCCGAAATCTCGCAACAGCGGCAACTACCGCCTGCCCAGCCGTTGTCGAACTCCGCTGTAACGAGCACGATTTCGGCCAGTGATGCGGCTATTTCCACAGGACTGGATTCACTGCCCAGTTCCTCCGCTCTAGCACTCGGTAGTCAGGACGCTGACTCCGGTGGCCTAGCCAAACTAGACGACATCGCCCGCACACATGTGATCGAAGCACTACGACAGTCCGGTGGTAATAAAGCCAAAGCGGCGCGTATTCTTGGAATTCATCGCCGCAAGCTCTATCGCCTGCTGGAAAAGTATGAGATCGACGAAAGCACCTTTTGAGCGCGTTTTAGAGACTTGACGTTGGGTTCCCGCTTCAAAACGTTTACTCTTCGTCGCCGCGGAGTTTGGCCAGCACGGTGTAGTCCTCAAGCGTAGATGTATCGCCAGACTGTTCCTTGCCAGCTGCGATATCACGCAGCAGCCTACGCATGATTTTGCCGCTCCGCGTTTTCGGCAGGGCTCCGGTAAAGCGGATGTCATCCGGCTGTGCCAAAGCGCCGATTTCTTTACGGACATGCATCTTGAGCTCTTTGCGTAGCGTTTCATCAGGCTCGGCCGCCGTGAGCGTGACAAAGGCAGCGATTGCTTGCCCCTTGATTTCATCCGGCTTGCCAACCACGGCCGCTTCCGCGACTTGTGGATGAGAGACGAGCGCACTTTCGACCTCGATCGTGCTCAAACGGTGCCCGGAGACGTTGATAACATCATCGATACGTCCCATGATCCAGTAGTAACCGTCGCTATCTTGCCGTGCGTTGTCACCCGTCAAATACATACCGGGCACCTTGGTCCAATACTGTTCCTTGAACCGATCTTCGTCCCCCCAAATCCCGCGCAACATACCGGGCCAGGGATGCGATACGCACAGCATACCACCACGTCCCTGGGGAACTTCTTGGCCGTCTTCGGAAACGATCTTCGGAATGACACCAGGCAAGGGCTTTGTGCAACTACCGGGCTTGGTCGCGATTGCACCTGGCAGGGGACTCATCATGATTCCGCCCGTTTCAGTCTGCCACCACGTATCTACGATTGGACACTTGCCTGAACCGATCTTTTCGTGGTACCACATCCAAGCCTCGGGGTTAATGCCTTCGCCAACACTACCAAGCAAACGAAGGCTGCTCAGATCATGTTTATCGACGTGTTCATCGCCCCATTTGATAAAGGCCCGAATCGCTGTCGGCGCCGTGTAGAGCACGGTAACCTTGTACTTTTCGACCAGGTCCCAGAATCGGTCCTCGGCAGGATGGTTCGGAGCACCTTCGTACATCAGAATCGTCGCTCCGGCCGAGAGCGGTCCATAGACGATGTAGCTGTGCCCGGTGATCCAACCACAGTCGGCCGTACACCAATAGATATCATCATCGCGATGATCAAAAACCCACTGAAAGGTGCGTTTGGCGTACAAATTGTAACCAGCAGTCGTGTGACGGATCCCCTTTGGCTTTCCGGTTGAACCACTTGTATAAAGGATAAAGAGAGGTGACTCACTCGGCAACGGCATGGCATCCACCGGCTCGGCCTGTTCACACAATTCGTGCCACCAGTGATCGCGACCGCTAGTCATTGGCGGTTCATTGCCGACCCGTTTGAGAACCACGCAGTGCTCGACTGTTGAACTCTTGGCAAGAGCTTCGTCAACGGTCTCTTTCAGTGGGAGCACCTTTCCGCGCCGATACAGCCCATCGCTGGTCAGCTGCACCTTCGCTCCTGCGTCGTTGTTTCGATCTGCGATGGCTTCTGCTGAGAACCCCGCAAAGATGACACTATGCACAGCGCCTATCCGCGCGCAGGCCAACATAGCAATGGCCAGCTCCGGGGTCATGGGCATGTAAATACTAACAACATCGCCCGCTTTGACCCCCAAATTCGTCAGTACGCCCGCAAACTGGCTGACTTCGGACTGCAACTCTTTGTAGGTCAGCGTGCGTGTGTCACCTGGTTCGCCTTCCCAGAGGATTGCGGTCCGATCACCGTTGCCTGCCGCGACGTGTGCATCGACGCAGTTGTAACACGCGTTTGTTTCGCCATCGGCAAACCACTCCGCATGCGGATTGTTCCAGGACAGGACCTCGGTAAACGGTTTGAACCAGTGCAAATGCGTACGTGCTTGATCGGCCCAGAACGCCGCCGGATCGGCCAGCGCTTGATCGTACAGCGTCTGATAGCCATCCATCCCTTGAACACGAGCGGCGGCAACGAAATCTTCCGAAGGTTGGAACAAACGCTTCTCGACCATCACAGTGTCGACGGCACCTTGCGAATTCTCTTTCGCGGGATCTTGGCTCATAGCACTCTCGGCATCGATAAAGAAGGAAGACACAGATTCGGATTGCGGACCACAGAGCGTACCACTACGCGTCGAGGATATCCACATGCTTGGTGTTGAATCTCGCTTCAATAGACTACCGCGCGAGCTTGACGACCGATGGTCGCAGCCCGGCCTCTACAGCCTTACTCGGCTTCCGCGGCATCTTCAGAAGAGTTCTTGCCCAAGTGGCTTTGAAGGTAGCTTGCTCGCTGGATGTTCCGATCCGCCACCGAAAGAGTTTGTCCCCGGATCTTCTGGAGATGAGCTGGCTGGGTGTGGACGAACAGCTTGTTGATCGTGGAAACATCGATGCTTCGAATCAGCCCCAGATTGACCCCCATCCGAACTTTCGAAAGGTAATGCAACGTTTCTTCGCTGCTGATTTTTTTGGCCGTACACAGAATCCCATAGGCGCGGCTCACATCGTCGTGCAAATCTTGTTCACTCTCGTTTACCAAGAAATCGCGTGCCCGTCGCTCGTATTCAATGATCCTAGGGACCACTTGGCCAACTGCATCGACTAATTCGGTTTCCGTTCGGCCGAGGGTAATCTGATTGCTGACCTGATAGAAATCCCCCATGAACTGCGAGCCTTCACCGTAGAGTCCGCGGACGGCCACGTTGATTTTCTGCAAGCTGCGGAACACTTTTTCGATTTCTCGCGTAATCACCAAAGCTGGCAAGTGCAACATTACGCTGATTCGAACCCCCGTTCCAACATTGGTGGGGCAGGCGGTCAAATATCCCAAGTCATCGTGAAAAGCGTAGGTCAGTCGACTTTCTAACAAGTCGTCAATTTGATCGATTCGTTCCCATGCCGCCATCAGATCCAGACCGCTGCACATGACCTGGATCCGCAAATGGTCTTCCTCGTTGACCATGATGCTGAACCGCTCGCTCGTATCGAATACGACGCCTCGGTCGCCTTCGCTGTCCGCCATCTCACGGCTCATCAACTGCCGTTCGACCAAGAATTGCCGGTCGAGCTCATCCATGTCTCGCAGCGGCAGATACAGCAGCTTTTTCCACTGGGGAATATTCTGTATCTCGGTAAAGGCGAGCTTTGCAATCTGGGACTTCTCTTCCGCGCTCGCTTGTCTAACGAAGGGAAACTCAGCCAAATTTCTAGCGAGGCGGACACGACTGCTTATCACGATGTCCGACTCTGGGCCGGAACCGCGTAGCCATTCGCCACACTTGCTAGCTAACTCTTCGAGCTTCACGGGAAGGACTTTTGGAAAACAAGGTGAGAGGAGGTGAAACGTCCTGTGGTGAAAGGCGTCGTTTCGCGCAAGCCGCATTTAGCCGCCCGCGTTCCTACGAACATAACCCTCTGAGCGAGAACGTCCAGGCCGCGTTGTGCCAGTTTACCCGGCCTCCCGACGAGCGTTTGCAGAACGAGACAACGCGTTATCTCGGAAGTCTCGGCGAGAATCACTCAATGGCGTCGAGAATCTGCAGCGAAGGGAAACTATGCCGGCTTGGATCTACTATCTCTGGCAACTGGTGCGTAGGTCCCGAACCGCACTAGTTATCATCCTCGACATCGGGCGCGTCAGAATCACCTAGCTGACCGGTTTCGGAGCTTGTGAAATCTCCAGTTGAGCTGCTAGGAAAGTCCTCGGGGGTCGCTTCCAGGTCGTCTGGAAATTGTTCACCAGCCTCTATCCGCTGGATTTCATCACGCAGCTGGCCCGCTTTTTCGTAGGCCTCGCTGGCGACCGCCTCCTGCATCTCGCGGCGGAGTTGAATCAATTTGTGCTGGCGATCTGGAGAACCAGCCCCGCGCGAGGGCCGTTTTCCGCGGTGCGATTTTGTGCCGTGAATGTTAATTAGCAGC
>DNPC01000589.1 GCA_003501565.1 Planctomycetaceae bacterium
TTGAGCTGCAATTAGGCACATAAAGTTTAGCGTAACCGGGTGGCGACGGTTGACGTGGATTTCAAATTCCGCGTGAATCGCCACTCCGGTTCACGCTGTTGTTATGCCGCTGGTGTGATCGGGCGACACAGGACAAGGTTAGAATGTGCTGGACGGATTGGAAGGTGCTGCAAGGGAGTCAATCTGGATTATACGGCGAAAACGCCGACTCACGAAATGCGGCGAATAGCAACGCAATTGCATCATCGACAGATTCAGCCGTTTTGAGTGGCCAGCTTCGATCATCGCGGCCAACGTCCTCATTTGGCGGATATATGACATGAATCAGTGGAGAAGGTGAACCGTCAGCTAAGGGAGTGCATCCCGGAATGACGCGTGCGATAACTGGCACCGTATGCGAATCAGACGCAACGAAGTTTAGGCGGTAGTGCGAAGTAAACGCGTACAACTCCGGGCCTTCAATCTCCATCAAGCGTCTCAGGAACTCCTGCATCGCGGGCAATGCGATTTTGGCAGTGTCGGTTTGTGCGTCAAATGGCTCATAGAATTCAATGAGCGTCTTACGCTTCTGTCCCGATATGCGATGGATGATCATTACAAAGAGCTAACCATCAACGTTGCGGCATAACGCTCGCCATCACCGGATTGTGGCGGGCGACTTTCATTTGGAAAAATCTGGACGGCCCACAATTCCGGTGCATGGCATTGTTATGTGGCCGATAAACGGTTGCGTTCGATAACTGTATCTCAAAACGATCCACACGCGGGATCAGCAAGAATGATGTCTTGAAGAATGCCGCAGTGCAACTCTTTTGACTTTGTGTGAGGATCCCAACCATCAGCGATGACCTGCTCGATTAGTTGAGCGACATGTCTCGGCTGAACAACGACACCAGACTCCCAGCAATTGCCTCCCATGATAGTTGGTGGAAACTCAGCGTGATCGAGTAAGCGATTAAATGGGGCAGTGGCGGTTTCGACAGCGACACTGAGTTTAAGTGCGTTGTCGTCCGCCGGGTCGCTGCGTTCTGCTTGAGGTGTCCATCGTTCAGAACACGCCCAGCGATATTCAAACTCGCCGACTACAATTTTTCGCGATTTGCGTCGAGGCATTGTCATGAGTGGATCCCAAGCGACGCAGGATTGACACGCAGCTCACCGAATTGAGTCGCGTAGTAGAGAGCTTCGCCACATAACGGCCCCGTTCACCGGGCCGCGGCGAACGACGTTGATTTCAGAACCCGCGCGGCCGCGGCTCCGTGTGCAACGGTTTGTTATTTGGCGTTGCTTCCCATTGTGAGTGATTCCGTTTTCGCGATTAACGCATCCGCGGAGTGAAAATTGAGTGGACTCTCGACATGCAGCACAACGCCGTTCTTGCACCACACAAGTTCACCGTATCCGTGAACCAGCGATGAGCCATTGTTCTGCTCCTCAAGTTCTTTCCAGCCGGGAAGCGAGCGAAGTGGTGCGTATCCTTCGGTAATCGCAGTACAGTCAATGTACGCAAACCCGAGATCGCTATTCGGGTATCTGGTTTCGTAGCGGCGTTTGAATTCAGCAAACCGTTGTCGCTGGTGGACCATCGGAGCCCAATCGACGTGGACTAGTAGAATCGAATTCGGCCGCGATGTTGCTTGATCTACAGCACGTTGGACGTCTTCGGCGGACTCAAGGCGAGAAAACGTGAAGTCCGACGATTCTTCAGCAGGTTGAGTTTTGGAATTCATGCCATCGCAACCGAGTAAAACCATTAACGGCACAGTGAATGGCAGAACGGCGTGCAGGCAACACTGCGTCATGTCTTGAGCCAAATAACGTTTTGCGTAACCGGGTGGCGACGGTTGGCGTTGATTTCCAATTCGGCGTGGATCGCCACTCCGGTTCACGCTGTTGTTAGCCAGCCGATTCGACGAACGTTTGGAAATCGATTGACTGCGAGTCAAGATGCTTTTTGACTGCCGTATGATCTTGGGCGTCACGTGTGAACATGTGCCACAATGCATCATCGATGTTTCGGCAAACGAATGCCACGTCAGTTGGGAGTTCCCAGCCGGCAACATCTCCGAACCAGTCTGTTCCGTTGCTTGTAAATTTGTCGAGCCAATCAAGAGTCAGTCTTGGCATCTCGGTCGCGTTGTCGCATCCAAAGTAAATGGCCCAGTTTGTGTCAGCGTAGTTCGCGTAGCGTGAAAACCAGCCGGGCATGCCCACGCGATAACCGAAGTCGTCGTTCAACCAGTTAACGTACTCACGCGACTGTGACTCCATGTGTTTCAAGGCGGCGTTTGGATCGGCGTCCGGCGCGGGTGGCAACTGGATTCCGTAGCCGCCGAGGAACCACCAGCAGGCATCCGCGGCGTCAATGATCGGCGCGAACAGCTTGCACATTGGGATTGGTTCAACCGTGATTCCAATCATTCTGCTTTGCCGGCTAACGATTGAGGTCACCGGAGTTGTGCGCGGTGACCAGCCATTCTCAAAACGGCATGAGCACGACTCCGGTGCACCGTTTTGTTAGGCGAGAGTCACCAACGATGTGCCATCGCCACGAAGCACAGCATACTGCGATTTCAGCGGACGGAAAGAGCAATCGGTCAACTGCCTGACGGCTGAAGTGCGATCCGGCTGCGGGGCGTTGCCCCATCATCGACGTTGCCTGGATTCAGCTTCAGGATCCAAGAGGGTCCGTCATGCGTGATCAGCAAGTCCGCTGCAACGGCTTATTAGGCGGCGAACGCGCTGATGAAGCGCCCTACCACAGGAGTTTCGCGGGAACTCGTTCGCCAACACGGCAGGTGGGGGTTTCGGCGAAAGTCGAGTCTGCATACAGCGGATCGTCCGCGCGATGGAGTTCGGACCTCACTAGCTCGTGTCGTGTATCGGGTGTGAGTGCTTCGGCATACATCGAGTCGCCCCACGCCCGCGCAGCGTCAGCGGATGGGCCGCGGATCAGAACGGTCGCCGGATACTCGTCGTCTTGGTCATCGGAATCGACGTCGAGGTTGCGAATCCAAGCTACGTAGACCCAGCTGGACTCGTCTTTGACCATCGGTTTCGTCGCCTAACGTTTAGCGTAACCGGGTGGCGACGGTTGACATTGATTTCAAATTCGGCGTGAATCGCCACTCCGGTTCACGCTGTTGTTATGCCGTGAATTCAGCTGCATTGGAAGACCATCCATGCGTTCTCGAATCTTCGCATTGAGAGGTCGTCCTGTCGTATCCAAAAGTAGAGTCGGCCACAGTCACCCCACATCCATCCGGGGTTGTCGTCGCTGTCGAGTTGCAACAACAGCAGCCAATCAGATTGCCCTGCTTCCAGTTCGACTTCACGTGGATCTTCGTCCCGGTCCGGGTCTCCGCAATAGATGCCGTTTGAAGCCAGCTGGCACTCTCGCTGCATCTCTTCCTGTATTTCCTGTGGATGCCCGAACAGATGATGGTTCCCGTCCTCACTCGCAAGGGTGAGCCTAAAGTAGAGCTCCTCCTCGTCGTCGTTGAACCCAATGTTGCGGATGAAATCGGACTGCCAGCTTACCGGCGTTATGTTTTCGGAGAAGGTAAGGGAACACTCCGTAAACCTCGCGTCGTCCGGAATAGCATTCGGCAGGGTAGTTCGTTGAAGGCCCTTTTGTTCAAAAAGACACACGGCCCAGCTGCCTTTGTCGTTCGGGTCAAATCCTGCTGTCGATTGTTCTGCATCGTAGAAGAACGATAGCAGACCCGATGTAGGTAGCACTGACGGGCAGCTGGGTCTGAATGTTGAAGCCAGGTTGATCTGAGCCAAGAAGGAAAGCGGCCGTCCATCCCAGTAAGGCCATTGGAAGTTTTCGGGAGTGTCCGGCAATCCACCAAACTTGGAAACGCTACTTCCGACTGAATGGTCACCGGCTACCTCGGGCGTGATCGCGAGGCTTGGCAATGCAGCGTCGGCCAACCGACGTGAGAACCGGGATAAACCAGCTTCCGTCAATTTCTGTTCCCACTCGACGCGGTTCATCAGTTCCCTTGCGGCATAACGACCGCCATCACCGGGCCGTGACTGGAGTTGACGCAACTTGAAAGCACCGCCGACACGGCTCCGGTGCATGCGATTGTTATGCCGCCGTAGGAGCAGACGGTGTGCGTTCGATTTGTTGAGGTGTACGAAATATTGAGAAGCAGTACCGGGATACTATGAAGGCGATGAGTGCGACAGTCAATTGCGACATAGCGGAGAGTATTGTGAGCCCGAGCCGGAATTGGCGGGACATTGATGCGGTAAAAGGCTCAATCAAATTTGCGAGACAGACCAGCAATTGGTCTGGGTACGGAGGCGGGAGGGGTAACGCATGGTCGGTGACTGGTATATGCCATAGTACGAGCCACCGTTGACGCGACCACAGCAGAAACAGTGCCGCAGCGATGACGGGTAGGCTTGTGAGAATAATGGGGAGTGAGCGAACTTGAGTGTGGGACTTGCGATACGCCAATGCGACAGCGGTGATCAGCCACAGCGCAGTTGCGGGCCAGTAGTGGACTCGTGCGGCGTTAAGTGTAAATGGGAGTAACGCTGTGAACATGACCGCGATGCATACCACACGGCTCTTGGTAGGCCGAGGCTTGGGTTTGACACAAGGGTCATACGGATTTCGATTAATCGCGTTCGCCATCGTCACACTGGCTTTGCGGCATAACGTTGAACATCACCGGACGCGGACCAGTTGATGTGACTTGCAGATACCGTCACCGGCCGCGTTCCGGTGCATGTTATTGTTGGCCAGCATTTCGACGTAAGTATTCAATAGCAGCATTGATCGCTGCCCACGACTGACTGAGGTGTGAAGTCGATGTTGTGCTCAACTGCGAACCCGTGCTCCGGATCCCATGAGCAGTCAAACAGGGTGTAGAATCCGACTTTTTCAGACTGACGTCCAGTCAGCGAGGGTATCAGTATTGATGGCTCCGAAACGATCGTCCAGAGATCGGATGCGGTCGCGATGCGAGGTGCGTACTCGCACTCTGGGTAGATCTTTAGGAATATGCTCTGTTGGTAATGGCGGAACAGGTATAGTTCTAATTCGGTAAACGAGTTGCGATTCAAGTCGGCGACTTTGCCTACGTATTCTTTCGTTTCGGCGCTCAGTGTTTCGTAGTCCTGGCCTGTGAATTCATCGGAGTGAATGATGAATTCGATTGGCGAAGGCATCCACTCCGTAGAAAGCCGCCCATCCCACGAATACCCGTCGAATTGCAACGAGGCGAATTGGTCGTCTGTGATAGGCACGCGCCGATCTCCGTTGCAGGCTAACGCTTAACATCACCGGACGCGGACCTGTGATGTTCAATTGAAAATTCGGGCACCGACCGCGTTCCGGTGCATGTTTTTGTTAGCCAGCCTGTCTATTAGCCGCCAAAAGCACAACTGTACGGAACGCATGCGGCGACGGCGACAACAAGAAGTATCGAGGATCACTGCAACGGAACCCTACGCTTTGGGCCTTGCCCTAAATTGAACGCGAAATAGTGTAATTACTCGCGCCAACAAACGAGAGATACGAAACGATCTGTTACGAGCTGTTCATCCCAACAGACTTGGTCAAACCGAATTCGGTCCTCGAGGGTCGCGGCCAGCTCGGCAACTGATTCGCACCAAGCGACGCCATCCAAATGAGCCACTGCCGAAATCGCCAATCGTGCCCTGACGATGTCGTTGGCAAGTACTGCGTCGCCCATCTCTCTGGTGGCACGTTCCACGGACGGTTTGGTACGTCGGCCCTTGGCGTTGGGAGATTCAAACCAAACGACGGATGCCTGTGTGTTTGGTGCAAGTGCCCAAATCTCCCGAGCCCAGGACTGAGCGGCCGTTTGTGATTCCGCGTCTGATGGCAAGTGGGGATGTGTTGGCATTGCAATAACGCTGGCGAATCGGGCCGATGCCGCCAGTGTTTTGCTGGCTAACGCCTAAAATCACCGGGCGGTGGCGATTGGTTTACGAAAAACAGAGAGCGGGCCGCCCGCTGCTCCGGTGCATTTTTTTGTTAGCCGGCCGTGCACGCGATGTGCCACGAAACCACCCTCAACCGATCTGCTGCGTCCATGCGTCAACAACAATCGTTTTCAGGATATCTGCGATTACAGAGAAACTCCAAGTACCAGAGCTCTTCGCGACAGACTTGGCCTTTTCCCAATGCTCTGGGTTACGCGATTGATCAAGAAACTCGTGACCTTGCCACGTAAGGGAATATGCAATCCACATTCCAGCGTGAACAGTAATTGACGCCTTGCTGTGATCGAATTGTTCTGGCGGGGCGCTGTAACCAATGTTTGGTATTTGTTGAGTCAGTTCTTTGCTGCGCTCGCGGAGGAGTCCGGCTTCCGAGAGTATGTGGCAGTGGTGATAACACACGTCGTTCGGCTTGTTCAGCAGTTCGACGACTTTTTCGAGTTCGATAGTGTGTCCGTCCATTTCCTCAAGCGTGGAAAGGATTTCGCGGCACAGGTCCATGTCGCGTTTCATGTGCGGCCTTTTCGTTCTGCGACCTGGGACAAGTAATCGAAAGAGCGAGGACTGCCGTGCGGATTTGCCGGCTAACGAGTAGCATCACCGGGTTGCCGGCGGTGACGCGATGGTCCGATTCAGCTCCGGTGCATGCTTTTGTTAGCCAGCGGGTCATATCGCCACGAGGCATACGATAACCACTACCAGCGCGATGAAGAACGCGCCCGAGATTACCTTTCCGACTGGAGTACGAAAGAATGACTGAAAACCGATAGATGCCGAGCGTTCGGTTGTGAATTCAAACGTATAATTGTCGGAAGAAACGCTCGGGCCGGTGATCTGGACTTCAGTAATCGCGTCCGACACGAGCTTGTCCTGGTCCTGGAGCCTAACGCCGGCCACGTCAGAAACAGACACCGGGTCATTGAGTGCCCAAGTCAAACCATCAGCCGCCGATGAGTTTGGGCGAGTGCCAAGGTCAATACGCTCACCGTCGTTCAGAAAGACCAGTACTTCATAGTCCGGCAGTGCGTCCTTGCGTTTGATCAGCGGTATGCTGTGATCTTTCGGTTCAGCAGCCGCATCAATTGCGGTAACCGTGACCCTAGTCAGCCCGCTACTTCGGAATTCGGCGATTGCGAGACACGACAGGATACTGGCGAGTACCACGCAGGCACAGATGGTCATCATCACCCGCCAAAGTGACTTCACTGCGTCTGTTGAGTCTGTCGTGGTCAGTTGATCCATGCGAAATTCGATAGCCGGATGTAGTCGGGGCTGGCTAACGCCACGCATCACCGGATGCGGACGTGCGACGTTCATTTTGCAAATTTGGCGGGCAACCGCATTCCGGTGCATGCGATTGTTATGCAGCCCACTGCTACGAGTAAAACGTGACAATCGACAAGGACCGCGATTTTGCCTCGCTTATCCAACCTTTGAGTTCAATGATCGCGGATTTCAACCACTCGTCGTTTGGTGGAATTGTATCGCAGGTCGCCTCGAATCTGCTGAGGTCAATCTGCTGAGGTCAATCTGCTCAACTTCGTGCCTTGTCAGATGCCCAACGAATGGAAAGTCGTCCGATGCCGGCACGGGACAGGGAGCACCACGGTCGACCAGTAGCCTCTGTGTTGAAAAGCCAGCATCACCAAACGGAATGGACGCCAGCGTTTTATCTGCCGTCTTGAAAACAGATGAGTCAATGGAGTGCCAGTGATCGTGATCGAGCGTACGCCCCAAGTGTTCACATAGCATCATGAATGCATACCCATACTTGTAGCCAAAGTGCGGGGCACGTGGACGATCGAGGATCAGGTCGCATAATGCGGCACCAGTTGAAAGTTCGCGTGGAACGTCAGGCTCCTCGATATCTCCGTGGTCATCAAGATCGACCCCTAGCCCGTTTGCAAACATATCTTTCATCATGGCAGTCAAACCGTCTTTGGCTGCGGAAGTGTCGCCGTTGAGGAACGCGACTTTGATTTCGCCCAATTTCGGGTCGTCATCCTCGTCGGCGTTAGTGTCATCTGATCGGTCTACAATCTGGTGTGAGTAAGAAAAGTCGCCCGTTTTGTAGGCGGCATACTCAGCGATGAAGTGGGACTCAAAATCGTCGAACGATTCGCCCAACGCGTCAATGTCGAGCATTTCTTCCGTTCGAGCGTTGACAATCTCACGGATCAGGTCGGAGCTGCACGACCCGATTGCCGAGGTGATGCGATCAATTTCAATAACGACTGGCGTGAGGGTGTAGCCCATCTATCTGGCGATCTATTGCTGCATAACCGGGCGGCGACGTTGCGCGTTGAATTCAGATTCCGACGGATTCGCCGCTCCGGTTCACGCTTTTGTTAGCTGGCCCGTCCGCACTTGAGGCATCGTGGAGACCAGCAGTGTAGCTGACCACAATGTCATCACCGGTGTCGGAATTGTCAAGCACACCGTCGGGGCCAAGCGAACGGATAGTATACCGACCGCGGAATTCTTTGATGGGACGGATTTGAATCGGATTGCCCCAGGAGTCTTTTCCGGTCGTGATAATGTGGCCAAGGAGGTCGCTGCGATCCGGTCGAGTGTCAACATACTTGTCGAGCAGTTGCGGCAAATCACCAACAGTGCGTGGTGCACTGCCGGTTTCGGCGACACACGACAGCAGTGCCATTTGCAGGTGATTGAGGGCACGTCGTACGTGGTGCTCCGGTGGAGGCGGCGAGGTTGTGCCGCTAATGACTGGGAGAATGAGCCAGAGTAGCGACGAAATAATCACGACAACGACCAACAGTTCGAGTGCATTGAACCCGCGCCGATCTGTTAACTGACGGACGTTGTGTCGTTCCATCGCAGTCATCAATGTGCCCTGATAGATGTTTGCCGCACTTGTCAGCTAACGCTACAAATCACCGGGTTGCGGCCAGCGACTTGGCATTCAGAAAACGCCCGGCCCGCAACTCCGGTGCATTTGATTGTTATCTGGCCGATTACGGGGAAGACTTCCGATACATCAAGTCCGTGCGGGCAACGTACTTTACGCCTGAAGTTACCACGCTGCCCTCGTGAATGATCGGGTGTTGAAACAGCAGAATTTTACCCATGGCGGGTTGAATTGCGACCTCAGGCTCGGTAATGAAAGTGGTAGCTCCGCCCTCGAAATCGCCATTGAGGTACACCAGCACCGAATAGAAGCTCTGCTCGTCGTCGTCGCGGTGGAATGCTCCGTCGGCATGAGGCGCAAATCGCATTCCAGGCTGGTAGCGGTAGCAACGAAAGCGTTCATTGGCACCCACCAGCAAACTGCTATGGATCTCTTTGGGGGCTCGGTCTCCGATGCGTGCCAAGACAGTGTCCGCTAACGCTTGGTCATCAAATATGACGCGATCGTTATTCCGAACATCGCGATTGACCTGAGTGCCAGTCACCGTGTTGATAGTGGCAACTTTTGGAGCCAACTCCTCGATTCGGGTGATGAGCCCCGAGCACTCAGTGGCTGTGAATGCGTCATCGATTTGGATGATGTACGGCTTGTTGGGATCAACGTCACGCATAGAAGGGAGTTACGAATCCTGATTGCCAGATAACGGTTGCCATCACCGGGCCGTGACTGGTGATGAGGCAACTTCAAAGCACCGTTGACACGGCTCCGGTGCATGGATTTGTTATGCGGTCGAGATAATGGCCGTTTCGCCAATTTTCTTGAGCGAGCGGCCCAATTTCAACTCTTTGAGAACGGCTTTGACTTTAAGCAGTGCAGCAGCGTGGTTCCACCGAAATGCGTCAATCGCGAGCACTGAATAGTCTTTCGCAACACGTTTCGGGGACCGGACTCCAGCCAAGATGGAGTCCGGCTTGGCGCACCAAACCGTACACTGTGGTTCGGCTGCACGTGCTTCGCCGCAGGGGCTATCAGCAATCTCTGAAAGCCCGCCATAATCTTCGAAGCCATTGCTAAGAAACGCATCTGCGACGTCCGGTAGCGAAGTAGCTGGGACAGCCAATTGAAACCACGTGCGATAACAGAAATGATCGAACGAATTCAGATTACTGACGAATTGCGGCAACGACCGGGCAAGGTATTGTAGCCTTGATACATCATCTGGGTCGTACGGTCCGCAGCCATGAGGATTCGCTAGTAAATAGATTTTATTGCGGTTGTCGCCCCAACGAAACGTCAGCAGCAGGCAGCGGTCCCAGTCGTCACCTTCAATATCGACTTGGGCTATTGGAATCGCTGCTCGCGGGAGATCCTCCCAGCAGCCGAAGACAGCGTCGCGAAGATCAGTCTGATGGTGCCGATCGGAGATGCTGTAGAAGTATTTGATGCGAGCCACTACGAACTCGCCATCCCTGCGTTCTACCTTGAAGCAATCGAGAAGGGGAACACCACCATTCCAGCGGTGCAGAAAGTCAAAGAAATGGAGCTCACGGAGGAAACCCAGATATGGAATACCGCCATCAGGTTTTGGCGGTCCCTTCTCACGGAACTTCATTCTTGGCCACGATGGCTTCTTAACCAAGTCGCGCTCCTTGCCGCATAACGACCGCCATCACCGGATTGTGGCGAGCGACTCTCAATTGGAAAAAACCGGTCGGCCCACAATTCCGGTGCATG
>DNPC01000703.1 GCA_003501565.1 Planctomycetaceae bacterium
TGGGGCACGCCAGCCAGGCGGCTCCCGTGGCCAGTGCGATGCAGATCGCCCCTGACGATTTCGCTCCAGATTTCTTCGTTTCTATCTCCCCAACGGGAACGGTCACTTGTTTAGCACACCGCTCAGAAATGGGAACTGGAATTCGTACCGGTCTGCCGCGCGTGGTTGCTGATGAATTGGAAGCCGATTGGGACCGGGTAGAAATTGCACAAGCCCCGGGAGACAAAAGACTTGGCGATCAGAATACCGATGGCTCGAACAGTATTCGATTCTTTTTCAACCGGATGAGGATCGCCGGCGCTATCGCGCGAACGATGCTCCAGCAGGCGGCGGCACAGAAGTGGGATGTTGACGCTTCAGAATGTAAAGCCGAAAACCACCGAATACTTCACCCTGCATCTGGACGGTCCGCTGGTTTTGGTGAGCTAGTTGAGATCGCGCGGACGCTGCCCGTCCCGGCAGAAGACTCGCTCGAACTCAAACCGAGGAGCCAGTGGAAATACATCGGCAAGGACGCACCAATCACCGACCTGGATGATATCGTTACCGGAAAAGCTGTTTTCGGAATCGATGCACGGATGACAGGTCAGCTTTACGCTGTTATCGCCAGACCTCCAGTTGTCGGTGGTAAAGTACTCTCATTCGACGCTTCCGAAGCCAAACAGATGCCCGGAGTCGTCGACATCGTAGAGCTCCCCAGGTTCGAAGGCGCACCCCACTTTCAGCCGCTTGGCGGTGTCGCAGTATTGGCCGACAGCACATGGAACGCTTGGCAAGCTCGCGATGCTTTGGAGATTGAATGGGAGCTTGGCGACAATGCCAGCTATGACACTGACGCGTTTGCTGAAGAAATTGCACAAACCGCTCGGCAACCCGGGAAACTTCTCCGCAAAGTTGGCGAGGGCTCCGAAGCCATCTCTCGGGCAGCAAAGGTGGTCAAAGCTGACTACTCCGTTCCACACCTATCGCATGCCCCAATGGAACCAACCTGCGCTGTTGCAGACGTAACAGTTGACAGTGAAGGCAAAGTGACGGCATGCCACGTATTAACGGCCACTCAGAACCCACAAGCAGTTCAACAGGCCGTAGCCCCTGCCATGGGGATGGAAGAATCTGACGTCCTAGTAAATGTGACTTTGCTTGGATCAGGGTTTGGGCGAAAAAGCAAACCTGACTACTGCGTAGAAGCTGCGATGCTTTCCCGAAAAGTAGGCAGGCCGGTCCACGTGACGTGGACACGCGAAGACGACCTAATGCACGACTACTACCATGCCATCGCCGCCGTTCACTGCAAAGCGGGCTTAGATGAATCAGGCAAAACCGTCGCATGGACGCAGCGCGTTGTTTACCCGACCATCGGCTCAACCTTCGAAGAAGGCGCGGAGTATCCAGCGGCTTGGGAAGCTGAAATGGGGCACACCGACCTCGCTTTCGACATCCCAAACATACAACTCGAATCCGGCAAGTCGAAAGCACACACTCGTATCGGTTGGTTGCGCAGTGTTTGCCACATCCAGCAGAATTTCGCAGTTAGCTCGTTCGCCGACGAACTGGCCCATGCCGCTTCGCGCGATCCCCTTGAGTACCTGCTTGAGTTGTTGGGCGAAGACCGACATTTCGATATGGAGGCGGCCAAGCTCGGGAATCGCGGAGCATCCACTGACGAATACCCGTACGATATCGGGCGGCTGAAAAACGTACTTCGTAGAGCCGCTACGATGGCGGATTGGTCCCGAGCCAGCGATATGCCGAAGGGGCGCGGGCTTGGGATCGCCTGTGCTAGATCATTCCTAGGGTACACAGGACATGTAATTGAGGTTGAAGTCACCCAGGACGGAGACTTATCAATTCCGAAAGTGTGGTGTTCGTTAGATGCCGGTACGATTGTGAGTCCCGATCGTGTCATCAGCCAAGTTGAAGGCGCCGCGATTATGGGCACCACACAAGCACTCTACGGCAAGATTTCATTCAAGGATGGTGTGGCGCAACAAGACAACTATGACAGTTACCAGGTTGCCAAAATGGAAGCCTCACCACGAGAGATCATTGTCGATGTGGTCATAAGTGAAGCGGCACCCGCGGGCGTCGGCGAAACAGGTGTACCCTCTTTTGCTCCTGCGTTGTGCAATGCGATTTTTGCCGCGACTGGACACCGTGTACGCGACCTTCCAATTTCGGAACACGATCTGTCCTGGAGCTAGTCGCGTTGAGGATACATCCCCTCGCTTCAGCTGCGTCCATGCCACTCAGCGTAGCTCGGCTTTTTGCTGGAGTGCTCCTGGCTAGCAACCTCTCGTTACTCGCCTATGGGCAAGAGCTCTCGGCCTTTCCCTCAGCTACATCAAAGAAGGGGCTGCAAGTCGAAGACGTCGACGATGCAATCGCGTTGGGGGTCAAACACGCTGCCTTTAACCTTTCAGTCCCATCGTTAATATCTGAAACACCACGCGACGACGATATTCTTTGGGCACACCGCGGAACTACGCTGCGAATCAACGCACACTATCTTGCATCTCAAACCCGCCGCATCAAGGCGATGACTGACTCGGGTGCACTGGTGTATCTGATCGTGCTCAATATTTCTGGCGCCCACCCAGATGCACAATCCGCTCTCGTTCATCCTGCCTACGATTCCAGTTCACCAAACGGCATCGGTGCATTCAATACGCAAACCGACTCGGGCGCGCGAACCTTCATGGCCGCGATGGCATTCTTGGCCGATCATTTCGGCCGTGTCACCAAGCCGCCCAAAACGGAAGATGACTCACGCCAGGCAGCGCTGGAGGAATGGCCGAATGGCAGAGTCGTTGGATACATCATCGGTAATGAAGTGAATTCACATTGGTGGTGGTACAACATGGGTGAAATTGCGATCGACGATTTTGTAGAACAGTATGAATCCACGGTCCGTCTTGCCGCTCAAGCGATTCACGAGCATGCTCCCTGGGCGCGGGTCTACTTATCACTGGAGCATCATTGGTCGGTACGTTATTCGCCAGCAAATCCGCTTAGGTCATTTCCCGCACGTGACTTCCTTACCAAGTTTGCTCAAGTAGCCCGCAGCCATGGTGATTTCGACTGGCATATCGCGTTTCATCCATACCCGGAAAACTTGTTCGATCCAGAGTTCTGGAAAGACCGCCAGGCAACCTGGTCGATGGACACCGCCAAAATCACTTTCAAGAATTTGAAGGTATTGAGCGACTTCCTTGAACGCGATGCGATGCTGCACGAGGGTTTGCCGCGTCGGATCATTCTGAGCGAGCAAGGATTCCACACGCCAGAGGGCAAAAACGGTGAAAAAACTCAAGCGGCAGCGTACTGTTATGCTTACCGAATTGCCGATGAGTTGCCGCTGGTCGATGCGTTCATACTACATCGCCACATCGATCATCCCAAAGAGGGCGGGTTGGCATTAGGACTGTGGCGATTCGATGAAAGAACTGGAAAACGAACTTCGAAGAAACTCATCTACGATGCATTTCAAAAGGCGGATTCCTCCGACTGGGAAGCAGCGTTTGACTTTGCATTGCCAATCGTAGGCCTCACTGACTGGGAAAACGCGGGACGTCCTCCCTTCGAGGAACCTCGATAGTTTGTCGTAAGGCAGGCTGCCTGCGGACGTAAGAACTAACTCTGTTGCGGCTCAGGCCGCCTACACTTCCCTTCGTCTGGATACCTAAGCTATCAGCTCGGGGATTAACTCACCGCCAAATTGCGAGAGTTGTTTAAAGCGGCCACCGTGAAAATAGGTAAGCTTGTTATCATCGAGGCCGAGCAGGTGCAACATAGTGACATGAACATCGCGAATCGGATGCACTACCTCGGCCGCTGTTGCACCAATTTCGTCAGTCGCACCAACTATGGTACCTTTCCGAGTACCTCCACCCGCGAACCACATGTTCATAGCGTCAACGTTATGTCCACGACCAAGTGCCGTTACTCCACCCCGGTAATTGTTGTCGGGCGTCCTTCCGAACTCTCCGGTCCACACCACCAATGTGTCGTCTAGCATCCCCCGCGCCTTTAGGTCCTTGATCAGAGCCGCGATGGGTTGGTCGACGCTCTTGATTCGAGACGAATGCCCACGCTCAAGATAGTCGTGGCTATCCCAGCCACCGGAGAAGATTTGAACGAAGCGAACACCTTTCTCAACCAAGCGGCGCGCCATCAGACATTGACGAGCAAACGCAGCAGTTTCGGGACGTTCAATCCCATACATGTCCTTCGTTTTCTGGGTTTCACTTTCAATATCGACGACTCCAGGAACGGACATCTGCATCCGATACGCAAGTTCGTAACTCTCCATCCGAGCATCCAGCGCTGCATGCTCAGGGTGTAAGGCAGCGTGATTCTCGTTCAGCATCGCGAGTTGATCGAGTGCTTTGCGCTGATGCTCACGACTCTTAAATGCGGGTGGCTTAAGATCCAAAATCGGGGATCCAGTCGAACGAAGCCGTGTCCCTTGGTAGTGGGCTGGCAGAAAGCCGCTGGTCCAATTCTGCGGTCCGGCTTGCGGTAGAGCCAGCTCGGTCATCACAACGTAGCCGGGCAAGTTCTGGTTTTCAGATCCCAAACCGTAGGTCGCCCACGCCCCCAGTCCGGGGTCGCCGCCCAAGCGGCTGCCGGTATTCATATGCAGCAGTGCTTCCGGATGGTTTAGCGATTCCGCCTGGCAACCACGGTACACACATAATTCATCAGCCACCTCCGGATCAGCGAGGTGCTCCCATTGATCACACATGTCGATTCCCGACTGCCCGACCTTTCGAGATTTGAATGGGCTACCCACATAGAAACGTTTTCCAGTTGCCAAGCCTGCAGTTCGTTTCGATTCTTTGAGGTGCAGCTTGCTGAGCGTTGGTTTGGGATCAAAGGTGTCAGTCTGAGAAGGTCCGCCCTCCATAAACAGCATGATCACCGCCTTGGCCTTGGCCGGATGCATCGGTGGTTTGGGTGCAAGCGGTGACGTATCGACGTTGCGTGATTCAGCCGCCTGCAGGTCCGTGAGCGCGAGAGCGCCCAACGAAGACGACAAACCGTAGAGAAAGTCACGTCGTGGCAATGCAAAATGCATGGTAGGTTTCCTTCGATATTGAGCTGACTACTTACTTCAGCTACGTCATATTGTCACTGAGTTATCTATCAATCGAATTGTTCGAACGTTCGTCCAGAATCCCGTTTACAACTCAATAGACGTACATGAACTCGTTGGTATTGAGCAAAATAAGGCAGACATCAGCTATCGCTCTGGTTTCCGCCGAAACGGTCCAGGGCTTTGCGTCTGGAACATAGTCGTTGTACACGTTTAGCAACTCGACAAACTCAAACGGCTCTCCTGTAAACTCCTCAACCAAACTACGCGTCACCGTCGTTGGATACTCGACGGCTTCTGGCGGGTTCGCTCGATGGTAGTCTCGCATTTCGTTTAAGTAGTCGGACATATTGAGCAACTCAGGCTCTGTCGGCTGCCGCCCGAGGATTGACTCAAATGCACTTGCAACGATCTCATCGTTTTGTGACGCTCCGTCTCGCACCAGTCGAAGAGCAATCGCAATGGAACGATCTGTCATAACGTCACTGTTGAGAAGGGTAAACGCTTGTGGCGTTACAGCCATCGAATTCCGCATTTGGCACGACTCGTTGGGATTCGGCAGGTTTAAGATTTCCAAGAACGGATCGGCTTGTCCACGCACGCGGTAAGCATAGATGGAACGACGATTTCGCTCCTGCGGCGTCCTCGATGGTTGGTGTGCAGGCGCGATTGAAAACTGAATCATCCGTGGCTGCAAAGCAACTTCCATGTTGATTTCAGGCATGATCGGCACGCCACCCAACTCCGGATTCAATTCACCCGAGATAGCTAACATCGAATCTCGCAATTCTTCAGCGGACAGACGTCTAACCGGAAAGTACGACAGCAATTTGTTGTCGGGATCGATTTCCGCAGTGGCGTCCATATCGACCGGACGACTGCTCCGTTGATACGCTTGACTCGACATAATTAGTCGGTGTAGCGGCTTGATCTTCCAGCCACCTTCGATAAACCGGTTTGTTAACCAGTCAAGAAGTTCTGGGTGAGTTGGCTTGGCTCCTTTAGCGCCAAAGTTGTTGGCCGTCTTGACCAAGCCAACCGAGAAATGGTGCTGCCATACGCGATTGACGATGCTTCGGGCCGTTATCGGATTGTCGTCGCTAGCGATCCACCGTGCTAATTCCGAGCGTCTGCCGGACAATTCGTCCGTGATCTTCCATGGCTTATCACTTTTCGTTTCGGTGCGTGACGGCATGTTGAGCGCGACAGCACTCAATACCCCCGGTTCCACCGCCGCTCCCTTTGCTTCCAACGCGCCACCGGTCAGGATAAAGTTCTCTGGTCGCCAATCCTGATTGATATTCTTGGCTTTGCGGAGCTTTCTCGCGTTTTTCCAGTCATCTTGACCGTTGTACACCGCTTGGGCCATCGGCTGATAACGCTCCAGTCGTCGTTGCCAGATCCAGACGTCTTGTTCACGAACTTTCTTGATTCCCTTTTCCTCGGGGGTCAAACCAACGTGGCGTGGCGGCTTTTGGTCTTCAGGGTCGTTCTGCCGATCTTTTTCGTTCTTGTACGGCAAATCGTTTTCCGCGTACCACTTTTTCGCAGCCGCCTCTTGCTTATCGTTGACACGCTTTAACTCGGCTTGTGCGTAGTCCAGGAGTTCTTTCGCGAGCTTTCGCTTCGGTTCGAACAAAGCCAGGTTTTCTTCTTCGAGAAACGGCACATCAATTTCAGCTGGCTGGGTCGTGGCAAAAGCCGCATACATGGCGTAATAATCACGAGTTGGAATCGGATCGAATTTGTGATCGTGGCATTTGCAGCAACGCATCGGCATCGACAGAAATGCCTGACCGACATTGTGCACGAGGTCATCCAAGTAGATCTGACGAGCCTCTTCTTGAGGAATCATCGCGGTTCCCCACGGTCCCATGCGCAGCATTCCGGTAGCTACCAGAGCTTCTGGATCATCAGGACGCAGTTCATCACCGGCGATTTGCTCCAAGATAAACTCGTTAAATGGCTTGTCATCGTTCATCGCACGAATGACATAGTCTCGATAGCGCCATGCATTGGAGCGTTCGTAATCATTGGAGAAACCGCCAGTGTCAGCATAGCGGACAACATCTAGCCAGTGTTGCGCCCAGCGTTCACCATAATGTTCACTCTCCAGCAACTGATCGACCAGAGCGTCGACGGCTGCTGACTCGTCTTGCGCGGCAGCGGTTAGGAAAGCCTCACGCTGCTCAGCAGTCGGTGGCAAACCAGTCAGGTCTAACACAATTCGTCGCAGAAGAGTCTCAGGATCGGCAGGTGGACTTTGCTTCAAACCGGCTTCGTCGATTTCTTGCCCAAGAAATGCGTCGATTGGATGGCCTTCGGTAGGTGGCTTGGGCGTGCCGACCGGTTGGAAGGCCCACAGATCTTCGCTGGCATAACGTCGGTAGGTCCAGTCGTCGGCAAGTCCGCCAACAGTGTCGATAATGACGCCGTCTTCGGTTTCACGGATTTGCCACTGCTCGCGTTGAATTTCTTCCTGCCGCTCTTTCCCCGGCCAAGGTGCTCCAGCATCAATCCACTTCTTAATCAACTCCGTTTGCTCGGGCGTCAAGCGATCATTTTCCTTGGGAGGCATCTCATAGCCGTCCCACATAACCGCTTGATACACGACACTTTCGTCGGCGTTACCTGGTACAAGCGCGACTTCCCCAGACTCGCCGCCGGCGATCATGGCCTCGCGCGTCATCAGGTCATAGTCACCGCGCAAGTCATTCTTATCCGTTCCGTGACAACCGAAACACTTCTCTTTAAGGATCGGAAGGACCTCGAGAGTAAACAGTCGGTCCCCACTTACACTTGACTTGTCATGGTCGCTCGATTCGGAGCTTGCCTGTTGGCTGCTAGGTTCCTGCGCCCAGCAGGCTGCACTTAACAGACACGCGCCCAGGCAGACTCGTATCAAGACTAGGTGGAACTTATGGTCTGCCATTGCGATACATCTCCATGATCAACTCCGCGGGCAGTGCTTCGGAGAACACTGCAAGCTCATCAATACTTCCATTCAAATTACGAATTGCGAACTCGTCATCGGTTTGGGTAGGCTGAGCCCAGTTCCCAATTGAGGCAGCACCGATGCGTGTTTCTGCTACAAGCATTTCTGCTGGGATCGTCTCGCGACTGAGTTCATCACCATTTACATAGTGCACGACCTCTCGCGTTTCGACATCGTAGGTGGTAGCCAGGTGCACCCACTTGCCACTCATCTTTGTATTCCAAAAGACTGGCGAAATCGACTTGTGGTCTCTAGGCCCCGTCTGCCCCGGCTCAGTCGGCCGAACCGAAAAGTAAATTTGCCCACTCTTCAGAAGTTGCCAGTGGGGTTCACCTTGGTTGTATCCATCGGTCAGAAACAAAGAGTTGTACTGCCGATCAAGACTATCAATCCTCGCCCAACAACAAAACGTCAACGAACTGAACTTACCCGGCACAACCAAACGAACGCGATCCCCAGGATGTTTGAATTGCAGGGCCGATTTATGTGTCCACCGTCCTGGACCTTGCTGGGCCCCTACTATCGCGCCGTCCAATTCAGACGCTGGCATGCCTGAGATCGATGTGGCGTCACAAACGAGCCGGCGGTGCTGATCGGAGAGCGAATCAAAGGCATATAGTGCAACGAGCGATGCATGTTTGCTAACCCCGCCGTACAAATAATCCTGCCAAGCTTCATAGTTGGCTTTATCTCGCTCTTGAGCGCGAGCACTCAAAGAGGCCACATCGACGAATTTGTTGGGCGTCAGCGAATCATCCCGAGCTCCTCCGCCGGGCGAATTGGCAACCGCTTCACCGGCGGTCAGTAGACGTTTAGGGCCGGATTCGGGCAAATATTCTAATTTACCGTCGAACACTTGAATGTTCGTATTTCCCTGATCAACCTCAACGCCAAACTCGGTTCCCAAGTCGATGACCCTGCCATCGGGAAGATCGATCGTAAACCCACGAGCTGCCGGAGGAACTTCGGCCCGCAAACGGCCGCTTAATACCCGTGCATGCATCGGTGACAGGAGCTCGAATTCCGTTGGACCGTCCAAAACTACTGTTGCGCCGCAGAAGAACTCGAGTTGTGCCAAGCCTTCAGTTAGTGCAAATTTGCCCCTGGTTAGAGCCTCCCCGATGAGCGGCGTTTTCTCGCCTGCCCATTGAGCGCCGACACTGTTGGACAAGATGGCCAGTCCTCTAGCAGTCGGCTCGTCGTCCAAAATGCCAAGATTCTCGGGCTGCGATTCAGAAGCACTGGTGACTTCTAGGTACAACCACCGTGCACCGACGATCAGGAACAAGCTAGCTGCAGCAGCTAACATCATTCTGTGCCATGCGTTGCGTCCGGGCCTGCTAATGCTCGCTTTCGTTCTCTCATTCTCTGCGGCAATATCGACAGCCAAGAGCGGCGACTGTTGCCCTGCGCTGCCTGCTGGTAGAGGTGCGTCATCAGAACCGCCGGACAACGATTCTAATGAGCCAATGGCGTTGCTGAGCGCGACGCTGATGAGTTGATGCTCAACGAAACGCTTCCGAAGCTCAGCCGATCCACGTATAATTCCGCGCAGTCGCTCTGCGTTCTCTTCAGTCAGATCACCAGCGTCGTAGTCACACAAAAGCTCCTCAAAGCTTGCAAACTCGCCGGGCTTGGGAAACTCAGACTCGCTCATGATTCCAACTCTCCGGTAGACATGCGTCTTCGAACACATGCTGCAAGCTGTCGGCGGATACGGAGAAGGGCTACCTTGACCGAAGAATCGGTTGCCCCGTTGATTTCGGCGATGTCGGCTATCTGGAAGGCCTGGTGATATCGGAGGTCAATTAACTTCCGTTTGGTTTCATCGAGACTCTTCAGGCAGGTGCGTAATGCGTTCTGCAGAGTCTCATAGTGCTCCAATTGCCCCTCCGCTTCCGCCGACACCTGTTCTGCCAGTTCGGCATCCAGTAACAAGCGGTCGCGTTTCCGATCGCGAAGGTTCGCCAAGACCTGCATGCGGGCAATCCCGATCGCCCAAGGTATGAAGCCTCGGTCGTGTTCGAATTCGTTACGCTGTCGCCACAAAACGAGGTTCGTTTCTTGCACGATGTCCGCAGCCCTAGCGTGCTCGCCCACCAGCGAAAACACGTAGGCGTACAACTTTGCCTGACTCTTGG
>DNPC01000579.1 GCA_003501565.1 Planctomycetaceae bacterium
TGGGCATGATCTCACTGCGTCGCAGCAGCATGATTTGCTCGACGATTAGATACACCGCCACCATGCTTAGTATCAACAGCGCGAGGATGATAAGCGAGCCGAACCAACCGCCGCTGAAAACAATATCGAAGAAGCCACCGACCTGTGGTGCGGCGTCTGCCGTTTCCCCTCCTCCATCTTGTGCTTCAGCGCGCTGCCCGAGGCTGGCTAGGATCCCGATCGCAATTGCGAGGCTCAGGGGTCGGTTTGGTCGAATTGTTGTTTCCATTCAGCTACGCTTTGCGCTTCCTGAGTACGCTGGAGGTTACGGAGTTGCTGCTCTGCACTGTCCAATGCTTGCGTAGCATGGAAGTGCCGTTCGGGATACAAAGACGCGATACGTAGCCACTGGGCGACCGCGATGTCGGTTTGTCCCACACGGGCACTCCGATCCGCCAAAAAGTGCGTCGGCCCGAGCTGCAGTGGAAGCGATAGCTTATCACGAAACGAAATCCATTGGGCGAGTTGCTCGAGCGTCTCCGGCGGCGTACTCAGTCGCCATGTCTGGGCCGTAGCAAGTGCAGCGACCGCAGGGTCCGAAGAAGCCTTGAGTTTGCCGAGCACTGCCGCCGCGTCGCTTCGGTTTGAGCCTGTTAGCAGCCAACTTGCGCCCAACAATTGTTCATACTCGGTTTCACCACGCAGCCATTTTTGGGCCTCCGCGGCGTGTCTGGCAAGGGGCTGCTTGGGGGTCCACGATAGTGGCGCGTCTGAATAGACGAATGCCGGTAAGTCGCCTTTGGTCGCGTTGAGAAAGATAATGCCAGCGATACGGTCTTCGCCGATAGCGCTCAGGCTTCCGACCAGCCGTCCTAGCATCAGTTTCTGCTGCCAAAGGGGAAGCTCGGGATAGGCCTTTTCGAGAGCGGGGATGGCTTGGCGGTATTTCTGTGTGTCACACAGACGGATTGCCGCCCGAGCTTCTTCAGTTGCCCACTGAAAATCCAAGGCTGCAACCAGGCTCGAGTTGAAGCCTTTTCGTTCGCCGTCCGGCAATTCCATGACCAGCCGGCTGGAATCAAAGCTGAGCACTTTTCCCGAACGTGTCAGACGAACACGTTTGTCCCAAGGGGTCTCTGATTTGGTTGGCCGCGAAACAAGGGTAACCGTGTGAGGTTGCTCCTGGGCGCGGATCGAAGATGTCGTCAGGAGCCCATCGCTGACGGTGACGACAGACGTCATCGCAATGACCAAATTCGCGGTGTGCAGCCAGCGGCACACCGGCCGATTTTGCACGCTGTCTACTGCAGATTCCACGCGTCAAGCCAATCGATTTCGACCAATTCCATGTCAAAGTCCTTCAGCAAACGCTCGTGCATGTCTTTCAGGTGTCCCGCGCCGTAGAAGACACCGATCTTCTTCTTACCGTCATCCAGCTCAGACCTGAGGACTTCAAACGCTGCAGCGTTGCGTTCAGTGATCAACACACTCTTGCCATCCTTGCCGGTAAGCGCTGCCATTTGACCATCTGCCATTTCCATTTGCTGAGCAAAAGAGCGACGTAGCGCGATTGGGTTGCCAGAGACCATGGCCGACAGAACCTCGATGTCGTTGGCTTGTCCTGAACTTTGTTGTGCAAGACTCGCTCCGAGGCTGCGGAAGAACATCGACATGACGCCTTCCTTGCGTTTTTCCATGCAGTCGAAAAACTCTTGCGGCGTCATATCCGCGTGAACGAAATTCTTTGCCTTGTAGTTGATCTCATCCAACTGAAAAGCCAGGTTTAAAGCCGTCTTCATGCCGACCTGAATTGTGCTGACGGGGCTTAGTCCGCGACTCTCTTCGTTGGGATCGGGCATTCCCATCTCTGGGTCCATGACCATTTCGAAGAGCAGTGAATCGTACTGGCGGAACAGTTGGTTCAGTCGACTGTAGTAGGTCGCCTCGCCGATGTGCACCGCACCGATCAGCGTTACCTCGATCGGTTCAGCGGAATCACTGTCGGCCAAGTGGTATTTGGCAACTGCCGTTTGCAAGGCCTGCGGTTTGCCGTCCTTTTCTGCTACCCGCATGAACTCGGGCAGTTTCGGTTTCGACGGTTTGTCAGTGGTCGCCTTTTCGGGCTCACTGGCTGCTTCGCTCTTCGCCGCCGTCTTTGTTTCAACTTCAGTCGCTTCCAATTTCTGCTCGGCCGCTGGCGGCTCCGCGGTGGCCGTCGATTGCGCGGAAGTCGCTTTGGCAAATGAAATGCAGCTGAATGCAGCCAAAAGGCAGCTGAATAAAGTGTTGCCGGTCGAGTTGGCCATGCGTCTCATGAGTGTTCTCTCCTGCGATGTCGGCCTAATGCGCGTGTGGCCGATCCGTTTGCGTTATTGTGAAAGTATAGCTCAGACGGCGAGCACGTATCAGATCCCCAGTTGTGCCGTGCTCTTGGCGGCAGCTATTCTCGCTACCGGCAATTTGGCGCCTCGCTGTCTGGCGGCGACCAACGAGTTTTCGTCCTGGTTGCTGGTTTCTTTGGATTCTGTGCAATTCTGCAACGTCGGGGGCTTGTGGGTTGGGTATATCGTCGTAGCCTGAGTTGTGTTGGATCGCAAAAACTGAACCACGGAGTTGATTCTTGACCGCATTCTCTTACCACGCCCTGCAAGAGAGCATAGAAGGCCTGGACTGTGTTCTGGTCGTGCCAAGAACGGCCGATGGGGAAATTGTCCCGCCTCGAGCTATGGCTGTGTTTTGCCACGGATATGGCGCCAGCGGTCAAGACCTTGTCGGGCTTGCCCATGAAATCTTGCCAGCGGTTCCGGCCGACGCTCCGGTCGCTTTGGTTTATCCGGAGGCACCGATCGATTTGACCGATGCGGGTTTGCCCGGTGGCCGTGCATGGTGGCAACTGAGTATTCAGTCGTTACTCACCGCAATGGAAGAGGGCCAATTTGAACAGATTCGGATGCAAGAACCAGAGGAAATCGATGCGGCCAGGAACCAAGTCGTTGCGGCGATCGAGATTCTTATGGAGCGGTTCAAGTTGGGCGCTTCCACGCTCCTACTAGGTGGTTTCTCGCAAGGTGCGATGCTCTCGGTGGATGTCGCATCGCGCGGGTTGTCTGAACCGCCCGCAGCGTTGGCACTATACTCGGGTGCACTTATCTGCGAGAAGCACTGGAAGAAATCAGCCGGGCGCCTAAATGCAACGCAGATAGTCCAGTCCCACGGTTCGTTGGATCCCATCCTGCCGCTGCAGACAGGGAAATGGCTGCGCGAGATGTTAGAAGAGAGCGGGTGTACGGTTCAGTTTATCGAGTTTGCCGGACCACACACGATTCCACCTGCCGCAGTCGAACAATCCTGTGTTCTGCTCAACAAATTGGTTGATCATAACTCCCAATAGTAAGTGCCGTTTCATGCCTATGCGATGCGACCAAAATTGGGATTGCTGGTCGTTTAAGCGGACTTGGGGTGCAGCTATCTGTTTTCCGAACGAAGTGGATTGGGGTAGGCGTTGGAGCGCTTTGAATTCTCCGACTTCGGTGTGGAGATTTCGATGGAAACGCCTGTGCCATCACCTTGCGGCGAACGTGTGTTGGTGCCTGCTGGCGATGGGCCTGCTGGAGTCCCGGAAAGCGACGGGAGGCTGGCTGTGCGGGTTATTGGCGCTGCATTGCGTTCGTCGGGGGCATCCGAAGCAATCTGTCGTTCTGGAATCGCTTCAGTCGAAACGACCATAATCTCTCCGTCACGCAAAAAGCGTTCACAACTGCCCAGTTCGACCAGCTGACGACCATCTGGCCGAATTTGAGCTAGCCGAGTGCTGAGTTGCTGCTGTGCTTCATCGCCGACAACGATAACGCGTCCGTCAGGGTTCTTCGACAAGAATGCAGCCACGCGTTCCCAGGCGATTTCATCGGCCGGATTTTCTCCAACTTCATCAATCACGGTCCGCAAGTAGAAAACCCAGCTGGGTTCCATACCACCAACTGTCATCCATGGTGTCGATTCGTCTTGGCTGGCCTTTCCTAGTAAGCGTAGATCGCTTCGGTATTGATCGACACTCTTCGCGCCGAAACCGAATAGCAACGTTTGGAACACCGCTGCGGCGACCAACCAAGTAAGCGGTACCAATTTGACACTCTTGCGCAGATCCCAGGCAATCGCTGCAATTCCTGCCAGCGCGATCGCCAGGCCGCACAAGCTCGCTCGCTCGACCAGCGGCATCGATTCTTGGCCAGCCACGTAGTACAGGCCGGCAGAAATCCCGATTCCCGTTACGATGGCGAAAGCGTAGGCTCCCCACCGCTGCCACAATGCAGGTAGCGACCAACCGATTTCAAAATGACGCAGGTAGCCACCGATGGCCAGTGCGGCACCAGCGTAGCAAGGTGTTATATAACTAGGTAGTTTGGTGCTTGCGATCGAAAATGCAGTGATATAAACCCCAATCCACGTTGCAGTCAGGATTACAAGCTGCCGGTGGACAATGCTGGACTTCGCAGAACGAATGGCCCACAGAGTGACCGGCACTAGCCATAACGACCATGGAAATGTACCTGCCAAAAATGCGACCGGGTAAAAGAAGATTGAACCGCCGTGGCCTTCCATCGAATTGACGGCGCGCCCGACATTGTGTTCCAAGAAGAATCCGCGTAGGAATTCACCTTCCGTCGCGACTCCCACCTGATAGTACCACGGGACGCAAATCGCGGCGGTGAGTAACAAACCCGGAATCAGCTTGAGTTGCCAGGCCGCGTAAAAGCACCGTACTGGATTGATCGCTTTCCAGGTGAAAGCAATGGTTCCCAAAATAGGATTAGGCCGTCGGTTTTTCTGCTGGTTGGATGCGACTTGCAGTTCGTAATTGAACAACCACCACAGGCTAACCACACCGATCGGCAAGATGACGCCCACTGGGCCCTTCGCAAGCGCCGCGAGTCCGAGCATGGCATAGCCACTCATGCTGAGCATCCAGCGGGCTGAACGCACTCCGCCCGAAGAATACGGAGCGGCGGGGGCCAGACAGCTTAGGACCAGCAGACTGATGCCAAGTGTGCTGAATGCGATCAGCAAGCCATCGGGCGTGGCTGCACGTCCAGCCAACACAAACATTAAACAGGTCGCTAGCGAGCCGGCGGCCCAGAATCCTTC
>DNPC01000077.1 GCA_003501565.1 Planctomycetaceae bacterium
CAGCTCACAACGGTGTCCGATCAACGAAGGGTCGAAGCGAGCCGATTCAGTCATTCGCTGAAAGGGGAACTGGACTGGATCGTGATGAAGGCGCTGGAGAAAAACCGCGCCCGAAGGTATCAGAGCAGCGCCGAATTCGCGAACGAAATCGATCGGTATTTGGCAGGGGAGCCGGTTGAGGCATGTCCGCCGACACTTGGTTACCGGGTGAGTAAATTCGCCCGGCAAAATCGTGCGCTTCTCACCATCGCGACTCTGGTTCTTGGTCTGCTTTCGCTGGGGATAGCGACGACGGGCTGGCAGGCCTATCGAGCCTCTAAAGCCGAGGCACTCGCTCTTGCAGAAAGCAACCGTAAATCCGACGCACTACTCGAGTTGGATCAGGCGCTGACGAAGTCCAAGTCAGAAACGCAAGAGAAGGAACGTGCGCTGGAAGCAGAGTCACGATTGCGAAGAAGGTCTGAGGCACTTGCCACGTTTCTGACGGAAGTCTTTGAAGCTCCAAGTGAGGAATTGCAACCCGACAAGATGAAGGCAGTTGATCTTCTCAACAAGAGCCGCGATATGCTGCTCGCGAATGACGAACTGGAGGATCTTAACAAAGGATCTATGTTGGTTGCGCTGGCACTGTCTTACAAGAACCTCACGCTCTTTGACGAGAGCCTCCGATGTATTGAGCTTGGGATCAAACACCTTGAAGAAGGCAACGCTTCCGAGATGGAAATGGTCGATGCGCGATTGCAGCGCGCATACACGATGGCACTTGCTAGTCGAAATAGAGAGAACGCAAGAAACGACGTCCGCGATGCCATTCAATTTCTTGAAGAGCAATTTGGTCCCGATCACGAAAAGACACTGATGGCCAAAATGCATCTCAGCAGAATGCTCACCGATGCAGAAATTTATGTTGAGGCCAAAAAGTTGGCGGACGAAGTGCTGAGTCTCGCTGACCCGGAAAGCGACGTGTACCTCTATTCGATGTTGTGTCGAATTCGAATCGCTCGCCAAAGAAGGGATTCCGATCGCTGCATTGAACTTTGCGATCAACTGCTGAAGAATCCCAAACTCAACATGCAGATGAAAATCAATACGCTCAACGAGCGAGTTGAAGCACTGTCTCATTCGGGGCGGCGGATTGAAGCTGTTGAGGAGGCCATAGTGTTGAAGAAACTAGCATTGAAAGAAACTGGAGAGTCACACCTTTACTCGAATATCCTTTGCACGCTTGGCTACATTCAATGGCGTAGCGAAGACCCTGCTTCCGCTGTGTCCACGTTCTCAGAAGCATTCGCGTTGCGGCACAAGATTTTGGGTTCATTGCATAATCAGACCTTGGAGGCGCAGATGCTCCACGGTTTATCGCTCAGGAGAATGGGCAGATCCAAGGAGGCCGGAGCGATCTTCAAGCAGAACTTGGAAAGCTGGTGGAAGCTCATTGACGCAACCGGCGAGGGACACGCTAACGCGGTTCGATTGGCCGGGCTCGTTGTCGAGAGTCTTCCCTACGAACAAGCCCACGATTCACTGCAATCGACACGCGACAAAATCAACGCCGCAGTGGGTGGAGGAACTCTCGAGACGCACAAACTCGATCTCATGCTTGCGCAACTTTGTTGGAAGAATAGGCACTACACAGAATCGGAGGCACACTTCGAAAACTGTTTCCAGGAAGCCGCAACTGACGGCGCAACGCTTCGCCAAATGGAGTGTTGCCGAACGTGTCTCCTCAAGCTCCTAGAACGCGACCACAGCAAGGCTCTCACTTGGGCTCGACGTTTGGCCGAATCGCATCGCAGGTTGAACGCAAAAGATGGTGCTGCTAAGCGAATTGATCAAACGCTTGTCCGTGGAGTCTTTCGACTGACCGGCGAAACGATGGAAGATGTTTCCGGTTGTTTCCAGGTCGATGCTTCACGAAAAACACCTTCCTTTCTGACGACGCAAGGCCATCCCTATCCAATACCTGACGCACTGAAGGATGTGGGTCTCTTATCCGAAGCCATTGCAGCTTATTCAGATTGCGCCTCGTTTAGCAACAGCTTTGAGAGCGTGCGGATTCCACACGAGATATCGCGGGCACAACTGTTGGTTGTTAGCAATCAGCCGGCGAAGGCCATGAACGTCATCGACGATCTGCAAAAGGATCTTTCCAGCGAGAGTGCAGGACTTGCAGACAGGTACTCCACGCAAGTCTCATTATTGAAGGCCATTGCACTGAGCGACTTGGGGAGGTATCGCGAGGCGATCGCAACGATCGAGCCAGACGCGAACAAAATGTTGTTGGCACGAAAGGCCTTTATCCTTCTGAGCCAAGGTATCGCATCCGAACTACGAGATTTTGTCGACAATGAGTTTGCACCGATCGTACCGCCGGACGATATCTTCTTTGCGAGCATCATCCAACTTTTTCACGGTGCGGCAAGTCTGCAAAATGGTACGACTTTCGACCCGGAAAAGATTGAGCAGGCAATCAGTCAAGTTAGGGGATCGAAGATTCGCCAGGATACCTGGTGGCATGCCTTTGGCGAATCATTACTCGGTAGAAAGGCGATACTTGATCAAGATGTCGAGTCTGCCATCGTGCATCTGGAGAAAGCCGCTGAGCTTTGGTGTTCAAAGCATGTGCGATTGATCAGCCCAAACTTCTTTCCGACGAACGTGCCTCGCAAGAGCATGCTGCTCTTGATCGAAACACTACGCGCCGATGGTCAAAACGAGCGAGCTGTCCACTGGGAAACAGTCCTCGCCGCCTACCATGATTCGCCGGTCGAGCATCTCGTCAAACCGACAACGCCGCAAACCGCGACCACAGTTCACGGTCCGTAGGTGCCGGCATTTTCGCATTGCACCGTCAGCTCTATTGAGTTCTGGCTTCTGATATATCCCGCTCGATCTCGCCAATGTGCCGAGTTATCGATGTGCAACCTGCTGACGCTGTTTACAGCATGGAACTACTCCGCGAGCAGACTCTGGAACTCTGCACTTTTCTCCGGCAGTCACCATGCATGTGGGTGCGAGAACGTAAGTCTGTGAGCCCCATTTCAATGAACGACTCGCATCGAGAAGAGCGGAAGAATCGTTCCTAGGACTACCGCGTTCGTGTTCGAGAACGTGTTTCGAGCAAATCCTAGAGAATTCTCGGCTTTTTTCTGACCCGCCGATCCGCTTGCTCCGGGACTAGTCATCGTCAGCATCCCGTGGCGGAGTTCGGGTACGAGCGGAGAGAACGTAAGAAACTACCGAAGTGTCCGAGGCTGCCCATCGCGAAATGTAACTGTGAGAACCATGTCAAACGATCAATTGCCATTCAAACTCTCTTGCGACGTCACCATTTTGAAGGTGCCAATCCTAATCGCTCTATTGACACTCGGAATTCTTTCAGGTGTCGCGGAAGCTGGAGTGATCAGCGATTACGGTCGCGCACGTTTGCGAGCGGCAAGGGGAAGCATTACGTTTAACGCGCTATACGATCAGGTGACGATCGGCGATTCCTTTTCCGAAATCCGACAAGCGTCGCAAGGTGGAAATGGATTTCAAGGCGGCCGTACCGTGGCAGTTGTGGGTAGTAATTTTGATGGCACGACAGCAATCTCCGAGAAGTTTATCCGCCTATCGGCATTTGCGTGGTCGGACGACGGTGGAGGATTTGCCCCATCTGGTGCTGCCTATGCTGAGGGCAACTGGAGAGATGCGATCTTTCTACGCAATCAAAATGAGGCAGCTCCAAGCGAGATTGTCGTTGACTTCAATGTTACGGGTCAGTTTGTAAAGCAGGGTAGCGTCGGTGGATCAACAACATTTGGAAAAATGGTATTCGATGTGCTGACCGATACGGAGGTGTTCGCAGCGAACTCTCTCTCCCGCATCGAATCAAATTTTAGATTCCCCAGAAACTTCGTGAGTCCCGTCAATGTTAAATCCAACTCACCCGCGGGAGCGCTTTGGTACGGCGGTGACACCCTCGCATCTCAGGCTGGGTGGGACAGGGTTGTGTTTGACGGGAGCCCTGAGCTCGCGGTCCAGAACTTTCCCAACGTTGCCAATTTTTGGGCAACGAAGACGGTAACCCTCCCATACGATGCGAACATTGGCGGCTACGATTTTCAGACATGGTCCGTAGCGCTTTCCCAGGTAGTGGGTCGCACCGGATTTCTCGACACCGATTTCTCAAATTCCTTTGGGATCTCTGAGGTACGGTTGACCGATGGGACGGTTTTGACGGACGCTGATATCCGTTTTGATTCGGGATTCACGCTGACGGCTAACCAAGCGGTACCGGAGCCCTCTTCGCTCGCAGTTGTTGCTGCTGGACTTATTGGAACAACCATTCTTGGAAGTCAGCGACGGCGACGAAAGAACGAGCCCAAGCAGTGACTTCGTGAAAACGCGAAAGCTTGATCAAAGGTTTCGACGTCAATCATACGTCACTGAGTTAGTATCCCCGACAGGATTCGAACCTGTA
>DNPC01000575.1 GCA_003501565.1 Planctomycetaceae bacterium
CTTTGATTTTCGGCCCAGCTCGGTTCAGAAGTACTCGGTCACGGATGTCCTCACCCAGGTCGCCCGTGATCCGCAGCACGCCACCGGATAGCTCAACTACCTCAGCACCACCAACTTCGTTGATCGCCACTTCGAAGACGTCTTGCGCCGACAATTCACCGTCACTGGCTACGACTGTAATTGTGGCAACACCAACCTGATCCGCGCCTAACTCTAGGGTTAGCAAGTCGCCGTTGAGTGTTGGCGTGACCAAGGACGCATCGCTACTTGTGACCGTCAATGTAAGATTCGCAGAATCAACATCGGAAAAAACGCCAGATAAATCGATCGTCTGGTCCGCCGAGTTCTCGTCAACAGTCAGATCAGGTAAAGGATTAGAAACTACCGGTGCATCATTGACAGCATTTACTGTCACATCGAAGGCATCGCTGGCGGTCCGTTCACCATCACTTGCCACAACGGTGACGATAGCCGTGCCGTTTCGATCGGCTCCAAAACTAAGACTCAACACACTGCCGCTGAACGAGGTGCTGACCAGTGATTCATCGCTACTTTCGACAGATAGGGTCAAGCTCGGAGAATCAATGTCTACAAACACGTCACTCAAGTCGATTGTTTGATCGGCCGAGTCTTCGTCGACTTCGATGTCTCCAATTGGATTTACTAGAATCGGCGAGTCATTCACAGCATTTACGGTGACACTAAAAGTGTCACTAACTGTTAGCGACCCGTCGCTGGCCGTGACTGTGACGGTAGCGTCGCCATTCTGATTTTCCGCAAAGCTCAAGCTCAGGCGGTCGCCAACGATTGTGGCTGCGACCAGTGTCGCGTTGCTACTCAGCGCCGTCAGCGTAAGGTTCGCGGAATCCACATCAGTGAACACGCTCGTTAAGTCAATCGTTTGATCCGCGGCATCTTCATCGACGGAAATGTCGGCGATCGGACTGACCACGATAGGCGCGTCGTTTACGGGATTGACTACGACGTTAAAGGTATCGCTGACAGTGAGGTCTCCATCATCGGCAGTAACTGTTACGGTCGCGGATCCGTTTTGATCTTCGACAAAGCTAAGTGTTAAGATGTTGTCACTTAAGGTCGTACTCACCAACGCAGTGTCGCTGTTACTAACGGAGAGCGTTAGATTTGATGAGTCGATATCGCTAAACACTGCAGATAGATCGATCGTAAAATCGTTGGCGTCTTCATCAACGGTAACATCGGCAATTGGATTTACAACGATGGGTGCGTCATTGACTGCGTTGACAGTCACGGTGAATGAATCACTGACGGATAACTCACCGTCGTCAGCGGTAACAGTCACCGTAGCTACACCATTTTGATCCGATGCGAAGCTGAGTGTGAGCAGGCCGCCGCCCACTGAGGTTGACACCAGAGAACCATCGTTGCTGGTCGCCGAAAACAAGAGGTCGACCGAATCGATATCTTCGAACACGCTACGTAAGTCGAAAGTCTGGTCCGCGGAATCTTCATCGACGGTTATGTCGGAAATCGGGTTGGATACGGTTGGTGCATCGTTAACTGGATTGATCGTGACATTGAAAGAATCGCTTGCCGTAAGCTCTCCATCGTCAGCCGTCACGGTAACGATCGCCGAACCATGTTGATTCGGGACAAAACTGAGAGTGAGCAGGTCGTCGGTGATCGAAGTGCCCACCAAGGAACCGTCGCTACTGACCGCGGTCAGTGAAAGGCTGGCAGAATCGATGTCCCCGAACACGTCGCTTAAGTCGATAATTTGATCAGCAGCGTCTTCGTCAACTGTCATATCCGAAATCGGATTCGCGACACGTGGAGCATCGTTAACGGGCGTTACGGTGACCTCAAACACGTCAGCCGCTTGAAGACCTGGCTCGCCAGCTGTCAATGTAATCGATGTCGGCCCATTTTTGTTTGGTTGAAAAGTGAGCACGATATCTGTGCCGTCCAAGGTTGCACTGATTAGACTCTCGTCCTGGCTTTGAACGGAGAAGGGAGCTGTGTTCGTATTGAACACATCGATAATGCTGATTCGCAGTTCGTTTGCATCCTCTTCGACTATCACATCCGCTAGTGGATTGATGACTAGAGGGGCATCATCGTTGACGATGGTTGCCGTATGCGAAGTTTGCGTAACAAGTGTCGCTCTAACCGGATTGCTGAGCTCAACATGTAGCGTTTCATTGGCCTCAACGACTGCATCATCAACGATTGGGATGACAATGGTCTGGCTCAATTGATCAGGAGCGAAAACCAGCGTCCCCCCGGCCAATGTGAAGTCCTCGCCCTGCGCGGCAGTTCCTCCGGCTACCGCAAAATCAACGGATACTTGCACACCAGATGGTCGTGACAGATTGACTTCAATGCGAATCTCACCGGCCGCTTCTTGCGTATCCGACTCACTGATAACGACGTCAATTTCCGGTTGAGGATCCCCGTTATCCAAAATAGTTAACGCGCCACCCGGATCGCTGCTGGCAGCATTGAGAGCACCGGAGAGAGTTAAGGAAAGAGTCTCTGGATCTTCATCGCGAAGATCACCGACGATCGGAACCATCACTGTCTTACTGGTTTCATTCGCCGCAAACTCGAGTTGGCCGTTGGAATCCAGGAAATCTTCAATTGGATTGGCTGATCCAGCATGTGTCGAGAAACTGACGCGAACAGGGTTGCTGGTTTCCTGCAATGTGACCGTCACAATGGCCTCGACAGTACCTGTGTCCGATTCCGTGACGGTTAGATCCTCCACAGTCAGCTCAGGAGGCGTCCGTACCAGTAGTCTTACTTGGTCAGCGAGTGTTGCTTTCTCAAGCAATGTCCCATTGCCGAGATCTGTACCGTTTACGAAGGAGAAATCGCCGTCTACTTGAGCATGAGTGATGACTTGAAACGTTGTACCCAATGCTGGAGCGAAGCCAACGGCCGGAATGAGATTGAGATCTCCAGCGACTTGAAACGCATGCTCGATCTCAAGCTCATCAAAGCCTGTTCCCGTCACACCGTCCAGTTCAAGCTCTATCTTGGCGGTTTCCGTCTGGTTCAAATTTGCGTCAATTAGCAGCTTGCCGATTCCGTTGCCTGGAGCAATCGTTCCTTGGTTTTCCAAATCATTCGTTTGAATTTCTCCAACTCCCGTCAGAACTCCCGTTGTAGCGTTTACGAAGTTGCCAGTGATGGACGTCTCTACCGACGATCTGCCAATCACGCCGCTTGTAAACGTCAGTTGAATGGTGCCCGAGTTTACAAAGTCATCTTCGACCAAGAGCCTTGCACTGCTGCTTCCACCGGTGCCACTCGTTTCAACGATGACAGTTTGGCCTTCACTAAGGTCACCAAACAATTGGGTTGTTACTGTGTTGAACGATTCGTCAATGACCTTAAAGACGGCGGCATCCTGATTGCCCTCGGCAATATCCAACGTTGCGGATTTCAGTCGTGGAACCCCTACAATCTCACCGCCATCGAATTCGAAACGCGAGCTTAGCATGCTGAGTTGGCCATCGATTTGAAGAGTGCCCGCTGATTGTCGAAACGCTGGGTCGGCTGTGAATTGTCTCAGCACCTCGACATTCGTTCCTGCCTCGATCTCGAAAACCGCTTGATTTTCAATCGTTTGAGTTCCACGCAGTGTGAAGTCTCGCCCGATCGTGAATTCACCTTGATTGACAAAGTTGCCAACATTCAACAGTTGAAAGAGCCCCAAGCCAGCGTTTACATCTACCACTCCGCCTGGCGCGTTCGTGATGACAGACGAAAAACTTGGCGAACGGGTCAGGAACTCGACTGAGTTCAGTGCTCCACCTCGGGAGTTAAAAGAGATTGCTCCTTGGTTAACAAAGCCTTCTTCCACGATCAAGCGCCCCGATCGACCAGGTTTTGCAAACACATCGATGCGCTGATCAGGACTCTGCAGATTTCCGAAGAGTTCTACTCCGTTCTCGGTTTGAATGGTAAATGGATTCGTATTGCCATCCGAAATCGTGATGTCGCCGCCGTCGACCAGAATGCTACTGCCATCGACGATGGTTCCGCCGAGAAAATTGAAGTCGGTACTGCTGAATGTCAACGTTCCCTGAATGTCCAGCTCCCCTGATTCCTGAACGAGTCTCGGGTTGGAGCTAAAGGCCTGAACGGTCAGGTCAGCATCCTCTCCTACGGTCAGGTCGCCGCGGTTGACGATCGTTTGATTGCCGCGAATCGTGCTTGTACGATTGAGGGTGAATGTCCCCTCATTGATCAAATTGCCGACGTTCAAAAGCTGGAAGAGCCCGACGCCGCCGTTGACTTCGATAACACCACCTACAGCATTGGTGATTTCGGATGTGTTGCTGGGTGAGGCTGTCTGCAAATCGACTGTGTTCAGGGCCCCATCTCGAGAATTGAATGAGATGGTTCCCTCGTTGACGAAACCTTCCTCAACAATCAGCCGTCCGGACCTGCCAGGCCGCGCAAACACGTCGATGCGCTGACCGGAGTCTTGCAGATCTCCAAAGAACTCAACGCCGTTTTCTACGGTAAACGTGAACGGATTCGCATTGCCGTCGGCCAACGTGATGTCACCGCCATCAACCAAGATATTGCTACCGTCAGAAATTGTCCCTCCGATAAAATCAAAATCCGTGCTGATAAATGTTAGGGATCCTTGAACATCTAGTTCACCGGACTCCTGGATAAGACTGGGGGAGGAGACGAACGCTTGAATCGTCAAATCGCCGTTCGAGCCAACGGTCAGATCGCCGCGGTTTGTGATTTTCTGATTGCCGTGGATCGCGGTCGTGCGTTCCAGCGCGAAGCTACCTTCGTTGACCAAGTTGCCTTGGCTAAGTGTAAACGTCCCACCGGGAAGAACAGTAATGGTGCCCGATGCAGCGTTTAGAATCGTTGCTCCGGGATCGGTTGTTTGAGTCCTCAGATCTGTGCTTCGAGTCGAGCCGTCGAGAGCCTCAAAACTGAGAGTTCCCTCGTTAACAAAGTCGTTGGGCACGGTTAGTCTGCCGTCAACGTTGGTCGCTTGTATGCGAATTGTATGTCCTAACGGCAAGTTGCTTTCCAAGTCATTGTTTCTTCGCCCCAGTAGAGTAGACTCGCCGACTAAGTTTGTACCGTAAGTGAGATCGCTGTCTTCGACAATAACTTGACTACCCGCGACATCATTCGAGCTGATTGCACCTCCGACAAGCTGCGCGTCAATTCGCTGAAGTAGGACCTCGCCCTCCACATTCAGTTGCCCGCCTTGCTGAGTGAATTGGACTCCGTTGACGTTCCCACCAATCTTCAGTTGCGCATGACTCTCAACGTCGATGGATCCGTTGTTGATTAGCGCGGCGTTGGTCAGGTCAAAGGTAAGGTCGGCATCTACTTTGAGTGTTCCGACATTCTCAAGGTTCGATAGAATCCGCGCCTTCCCTCCCGCCGAGGCATCGACAATGATCTCAGCTCCGGCTGCATTCATCACCGCTGCGCCTGCATCGCTCTGCAGCGTGGTCAAAGTGTTTGTCGAGCTACCTAAACGGAGCAAGCCCTCGTTCGTGAATCCGCCGGTTATCAACGACGCAGTCGCCAGGCCACCCTCAACACCAATGTCGAGCGTTCCCTGTTGGATAAAGCTACCGGTGGTTATACGTGTGCTATTCCCCTCAACAACGATTTGATCTTTATTGGTGAGAGATCCTATCCCAGTGACTTTTGCACCACCTGCTAAACGCAACGTTCCCGCATCAATGGTAGAGCTGTCGTTGATCGTAAGTTGGCGATTACCGAGTACGAACAGCGTCGCATCTTCGTAGGCCAAATTGAGCGAGTTGACAGTGGCTCCGCTGGTGAGCTGTACCTCGAAAGGTGTATTGTCAACATTCCCGATCGTCACATCATCAGAGATGCCAGGTACTTGATCGTTGGACCAGTTGTCTGCATCTCCGAAACTGGTGCCATCGCCGCCTCCATCCCATGCGACTGCAGCGAGCAAATTACGTGACTCCAAGAGCTCCGCGCGAAACCTCCTGCGGCTATCGCGACGCCGCTGAGTGTTTTTCTTTGGTTCTTTAGGGTTGCGGCTGAACGATGGGAGTTTGAACACGATTGGTCCCCTGCTTGTGCGAAATATTGCGGTTACAGGGGCTTCTTCTGACTTGGCTCGATGGATCTAACACCCACTTGAGGGATTCTCGCCAGTTTTTTTGTTAAGCTGAAAAGTCCGTCCCGCCCGCTTTCTTTAAATCCATCAATATTCTGAGAGCTGTGTTAGATCCCAACGATCCAGAGAGAACTGATCTTCGTGAGCCGAGCGCGGACGATGGAACTCCGACCAAGGAACGTTCTGGGACGAGTCTCTCGCTCCTGGCGCGGCTAAAGGGAGATAAGGGCTCCGGGCCCGGCTGGGATGAGTTCGTTCAGCGGTACCAACCGAGGATCTTAAGTTGGTGCCGACGATGGGGCCTCCAGGAAAGCGACGCTCTGGATGTTAGCCAAAATGTGATGCTCCAGCTCGCTAAACAGATGCATACGTTTGAGTACAAACCTGGGGGCAGATTTCGAGCTTGGCTCAAAACGATCGCGCGCCGCGCATGGTATGACTATACACTTCGTCGAAAAAAAGCCGAGTTCCAAGCGCCAGAATCGGACATGTGGCGGAAGCTGGACAACGCCGATGCCGAACAGGACTTGCTGACCGCCCTCGAAGAGGAGTGCAACCGAGAATTACTCCAAGTTGCGATGGGTGTCGTCCAGACCCGCGTGAAAGACAAGACGTGGCAGGCATTTAAAATGACCGAATTGGATGGCCAGTCCGCGGACGAAGTGGCACAGCAATTGGAGATCGCTAGAGCCCATGTTTATGTAGCAAAAGGGCGGATCCAAAAGATGATTGTCAGCGAGGTGCAGCGGCTGGACCAGATGGAATAGCCCTTCACAGCGCGACCATTTTGTGGATCCGGCCGTCAAGTGGGAAACATTAGTGCTTCTGCAAGTGAATCACTCTTGGAGTCTACTTTAACGCAAGTGTAGTCACTGTGGAGCGAGCCTTGCTCGTAGGTTCTAGTTGGAAGCCGCGATCGTTCAATAAGCCAAGTGGAAAAAGTACGATGCAAGAATGCTGCCCAGCCCAAGATCGACTCGTTGAACTGCTAGACGCGAGCCTTAGCCGCGAAGAGTCCGATGCAATCGAGAAGCACGTTGCATCCTGTTCCGCCTGCGAAGAAAAACTGGCCGAACTGGTTTCCCAAGACGGAGGTGACTGGAATAGCTTTCGCGAATTGCTGGACACCAAATCCAGCGATGACCCAGACACACTTCCGGAGTCTGAATTCGACGCCGAGTCACTTGCAAGACAATTGGGCGACCTTGGCTTTGAAGTGCAGCGGGAACTCGGTCGCGGCGGTATGGGAGTTGTCTTTGCCGCTCGCCAGCCGGCGATGCAGCGCACCGTCGCGATCAAGATGCTGCAGTGGGGGGCATTGGCAGGGCCACAGCGAATTCAACGTCTCCTCGCAGAAGCGCAAGCTATCGGCCAGCTCAATCACGAGAACGTGTTAAAGATTTTTGATACGATCGATGGCGATGGTATTCTTGGGTTGGTTTTGGAGTATGCCGATCGTGGCTCACTTGCTGAATTATTGCGAGATGGCCCTTTGGCCGAAAAAGATGCGGTGCGCATCGCCACTCAAGCAGCCGCAGGACTAGCACATGCCCATGCAAACAAAATCTTGCACCGTGATATTAAACCCGGCAACATTCTACTGTGTTCTTCCGAGGCTAGTGAATGTGCAAAACTCGCTGACTTTGGTCTTGCTAAAGATACCGATCGCACTGCAGAGCTGACGGGCAGTCTGATCATCGGTACACCGACGTATATGTCGCCGGAGCAGATCAGCGGTCGACACGATGAAATCTCAATGCCAAGTGACGTCTACTCTCTGGGCATCGTGCTGTATCAAATGTTGGTCGGAGCACCCCCGTTTCGCGGCCCCACGCCCTCGGCGGTGCATCATCTAGTGACAACTCAACCACCTGTCCCACCCCGGCAGATTCAACCGTCGATCTCTCGCGATCTAGAAACGATTTGCCTGAAGTGTCTCGAGAAATCTCCGTCCGATCGCTATAGCTCGGCAAAAGAGCTCTTTGAAGATTTGCAGCGGTTGAGCGAATCTCGGCCGATTCTTGCGCGTCGACCGAGCATTCTGCAAAGCGTATCAAAATGGTGTCGCCGAAAGCCCGCCACAGCTGCCCTGGTTGCAACGATCCTAGTTGCAACTATCGCCACCACTAGTGTCTGGGGCGCGTTGACAGCACAACTCTCTCAAGTCAACACAGAGTTGGCGGGAAAGAACAACGATCTCTTGGAGCGAAACGACGAATTGAACATTGCGAACGAGCACCTTGTAGAACAACGCGAGGTACTGAAGAGTTCTCTGGAATCAACAATTGCGTTACGAAATTTCATCATCAGAGATCTACTGGCAAATGCCAGCCCAAAAGAGCGTGTTGAAGACGCAGTAGAGGCCGGTGAGGAAATCAACGAAGCGACGGCCGATCTAACCGCTCGAGAATTGGTTTTTCGTGGTATCAAAAAACTGGAAGGTGATGGTTTAGAAGAAAGGTTTCCCAATCAGCCCCGAGTCCAGGCAGATGTGCTGATGACACTGTCAACACTGCTAGGAGATATGGGTGAATACGACTTGTCGGTCGATCTGGCGCAGAGATCACTTGATATTGATCCTTCAGCCGATCAGGAGTTTGACAAGGACTATTTTGAGAGCTTGCAGAGTTATGCGGTTACCTTGATATCCACCGGTAAGTTTCAGCGCGTTGTCGAAATCAGTTCACTAATTGCGCAACGAGCTGGAGAACACGACGAGCAAGAAATGCGCTATGCGGCTCTCCACAACATGGCAGGATCTTACATGATGCTAGACCAACCAGAGGTTGGCGTGGAGTTTTCCGAGGATGCTCTGTCAGGATTCACCGAGTTATACGGCCCCAACGATCCCATGACTTTGCAAGTCACCTCCACTCATGGCCAGATTCTTCAAACGCTTGGCCGTTACGATGACGCCGCATTGGTACTGGCAATCTCCGTTGCGGGATTCACTGAACTGGTCACCGAAAAACACCCTAGAACGATCTCAGCAATAGGAAAACTGGCTTCGGTGCTAACGAGTGCAAAAGAGTTTGACCGTGCGATTGAAATGTACAACAAGCAAATAGAACTCTCCAAAGAAGTGCTTGGGGCCGACCACCCGAAGACACTCATGGCGCAGGCCAACTTCGGTAGTTGTCTATATAAATCTGGCGCCATTGCGGAGGGCGTCGACGTCATGACCGAAGCCCGCCTCAAACTGATTGGGAAACTTGGCCCCGACCATTACTTCGCCAAAGAAATTGGTGAACAGATCGA
>DNPC01000815.1 GCA_003501565.1 Planctomycetaceae bacterium
TGGAATCGTGTTCCAACTGCCCGTTACAATTCTTGGAATGACCACTTGCCTAAGCGGCTGCTTCAACCGGCTCAGGCGTTCGCACGAACGACAACAGAAAATCGTTTGCTTTACTTGCCTGCGAACAAGCACGAAAGATCGCTCTGTTGTCGTTCTTCAGATTTTGAAGCCAACTCTTGAGGTAGGCTCCTGATTTGTCGATCCGATCACTGTTTGGGATGCCCAATTCAGCCGCCAGATAACAGGCGGAGATTTCGGCGATGAGTTCGCCCGCAGCGTAGCCCTCGCCTTTCCGATCCCAATTCAACCGATGTTCTGGTTCGGTCCAGTGCGTCAGTTCGTGAAACGCTGTTTCGTAGTAGTCAGGACCAGAGTGAAACGATTCCTTCGGTGGCATGATGATGTAGTCGCCAGCGGGGACGTAGCAGGCACGATCACCGGTGCGAATGTCGGCCTCCGTTGCGGCGATCAATTCGTCAGCGGCTTCGAACTTTTCGAACAGCTTCGTTGGTTCTGTTTCTGATGGTCGAAGTTGATCAAAGGGGCCATCAACTTGATCGAGATTAAAGACGGTGTATGACTTCAAGATCCAGTACTTGTCTTCTTCTTCCGACCCATCGTCAGTACGCCTCTTCTTGGCCACAGGAGCAGTGAAGCAAATGGTCGTCCCCCATTTACCCGGCTTCACGTTGTCAGGCCGACGCTTGACATGGCCGTTAGCTTGATTCCATTGTTTGAATGTCGCCCAAATTGAAGAAGTGAATCCGTGCCGTTGGGAAGCCAACTGAAGAACCAATGGATTGACACCAGAGTAGGGTCGGCCTGAAATCAAGTTGCGATGTGGGCCAGAGTTGGTTGTGTTCCATGGTTTACGCCATGGTGGCAACGAATTCCCGGATTCCAGAGCTTGAATGATCTGATTTGTAATCTCAGTTCGTAGTTGTTCTGTCTTGCCTGCCATGTCGTCTCCTTTGAGTGGGTTAACGACTGGCAAGCGGGTGTTAGCTGGAGAACGGACTCCAATTGGCAATGACTCTATACTGCCCTCGTGAGCCAGCCACTTCATGGAAAGATGTAATGGTCGTGACTGAAATGCCGCACCATTCGATGAAGCGTTATGCCATCGACAGCGGATTCATTGATGCACCTTTGCGGCTGGCTTAAACTGCTCCCCAGTGGATCGCAAGCGATAACGTCATATCGAGAGTAGGCTTTATGTCCGGTGGCACGGAACTGAGATCAACGCACCTTGTGCGACATCCAATTGAACTCTCATTTCCACAAGGGCCAAACGGGTATCTCACGAGTGCCTCGGAGGCAATTAAGAAAGAGTACCGTAGTTCAATCAAATGGAAGCGACTTCGCTGCCGCAAGGTATCGCCAGTTCAGGAACGTGGCGGCGAAGCAATCTTCGTTCTGGAGGTTGGACAGTCAATCGAGTTTGATTGGACATGGGAAGGATCGGTTGCTTTTCGACCTGACGACATTGATTCAGATGTGCCTGACAGTAATGACCCCGATGATGGAGCATGGTCAGGTGAGGTCGTCGAAGTCGATGAAGTTAACGGTCGCATCTTTGTCTGGGTGAACGATCCTACAAATCCTCCAACCACGGGATCGTTCTACGTTCGTCCGTTCGAGTTTCTTGCCTTTCTCTATTCCGTCTACTGTGATCCGGCGAACACTGAACTTCGTCAACTGTTGCCAGAAAGGTTAAACGCCAGTCAAGGTGGCATTCACCCGCCAACCGCAGCGCCCGGTCAACCAAGCCAACCATATCTTCAGGGAGTGTGGGATCATTCTTGGAGTGTTCTGTGGGGGCCGCCCGGAACTGGAAAAACCTTCAGCGTAGGCGAGCAAATCGCAACAGCGATTGCAGATCCCAGCGAACGGATCTTGATCGTTTCCACAACCAACAAAGCGACGGACGAAGCTGCTTTATCCTGTGGCCGTGCTCTCAAGAGACATGGGCTCGACCATGCACTCAATGGAGACATCATTCGCATCGGCAAGAGTGCTCACTACGAGATGTTTGAGCAGGAGGGATTTCTTGGGTTACTGAAGGGGACAGAGACCGAACTCTTGCATGAGGTCGGCGTTCTCACCAAGGAGTTGCATCGTTCAACAACGCACGAAGAAAAGGCGGTGATTCGGCAACAGATCCAATCACTACGCCGCCAAATGAAAGACGCTTCCTTCAACATATTTGTCTCTGACGAAGTTCATGTTGTTCTAGCGACTTCGTTCAAAGCAGTCACGCTCCTCAACGACAGAGAGATCCGTGATTCGATTGTTGATGGTGATGCTCCGTTTACAACCATCATAATCGACGAGGCTGGACTCATATCTAGGGCGACGGTTGCGGCCCTTTCGCTTCTTGCTAGTCGGCGGGTTGTTCTTGCTGGAGATCCAAAGCAGTTGGCTCCGATCAGCAAGGTGAGCCGAATTCTTCCCACCACACAGGCCACTTGGCTTGCGAGCAGTGGCCTAAACCATTTGAGAAGTTTCGACAAAACCCACGACGCAATACACCTGCTGTCCGAACAGCATCGGATGCACCCGCATATCAGTGCTTTAGTCTCAGCCTATCAGTACGACAACAAACTGCTAAACGGAAGCACGGTCAGCGAGCGTGAATCAAAAGCACCTCAGTTTGTCGCCAACCAGCCAAGGTCTGTTTGGTATGTCCTCGACGAAGATGGCGGTGACATCGCATCGATCAGAGCAGAGCGGGGTCCGGGAAACCGCAGTTGGTGTCGTCCGAAGACACATGAAGTGCTGAAGAAGTTTCTCGCAGATGAATCAATGCGATCAGCAAAAGGACTTTTCATCAGCCCTTTCGTGGCACAAGCAAGAGAGATTCGCAACTATTTTGCCGAAGAGAATCTGGAGAATTGGTCGGCAGCTACGGTCCACAGCCAACAAGGAACAGAAGCGGAGATCGTGGTATTTGATACCGTAAATGCCGGAAGCTGTGGCTGGCCCTACGACGAATGGAAGAGGCTTATAAACGTCGGCATGAGTCGAGCAAAGGAGTTCTTATTGCTTCTTGCAAGTCGTTCAGAAATGAGGGAGCCGTATCTGAAGCAACTTCTCCTCGACCTGTCACCGAAAATAATCAAGTGGTCCGGTAACGCATACAAATTCGTGGACGTTCAGGGTGATGTCAAATTCGAGGCACCGGAAGAAATCGCCAATGATCCAACATTGATTGGCAACCAGCTTGAGAAACGCAAGCAACTGCGACCAGTACTGAGTTTGGAGCAGCAGAGATTGTGCGATTTGAAGTTGGACGGAAAGCCCCGGCTGGTCCGAGGTGTCGCAGGAAGTGGCAAGACCGTTGTTCTCGCACATTGGCTTCTGAAAACGATGCAACGCCTAAAGGGCTTTCCCGATGCCAAACTTTGGGCTGTTTACGCCAATCGCTCTTTGCAGAATCTAATCCGTGACACAATTGAGGATGCTTGGCGAACCGAGGGCAATACCGAAGAGTTCCCCTACAGCCGAGTCGAGTTCTGCCACATCAAGGACTTGCTGGATATGCTGCTTCCACAAGCTGGTCTTCGGATGCGATCTTTTGAGTTTGATTACGATGCCGCCGCAGCCGCTTACTTGAACCGGCAGTCAGCGGACTACATTCCTCCTGCCTGCCATGCGATGTTTATCGACGAGGCCCAAGATATGGGGCCGAATACGCTCAAGCTGCTATCTGCTTTAGTCGAGCAAGCTGATGGTGATGACCCAAACAGCCGGTCGGTGAACATCTTCTACGATAACGCCCAAAACCTTTACGGTCGCTCAACGCCAACGTGGTCCGATCTGGGACTCGACATGCGTGGGCGTTCGACCGTAATGAAAGAGAGTTTTCGATCAACGAAGCCTGTAACCGAATTTGCACTGAACGTCCTTTATCGTCTTCAGCCGCCTGAGTCCGATCCCGATCACAAGGAACTAATCAATCGTGGCTTGATCGAGAGGGTGAACAGGAATGACAAGGATTGGTGGGATGTTCGATTCAACCGAGTCGATGGGCCGATGCCGCTGTTTCGCAAATTCACAGATCTTGATCAAGAATTCGACGCTATCGGCGACCAAGTTGTGTCTTGGATACAAGATGATGGCGTGAAGCCAGCAGATATTTGTTTGATCTACAACGGCAAACGGGTGGCCTACAGAATTGAGCAGCAAGTAGCCCCAAAACTGGAAGCGATTGGTTCAAGACTTGTAGTGCAGACAGGGCAGAACTTTCTACAAGATGATTTCACCGTCACCGTCACAACTCCCCAGTCTTTCAAGGGATACGACTCTGAGATCGTTGTGATACCGGGCGTTGATCAGTTTGTCGCTCGTGGAGTTGGAGTGTTAGCTCACAGCCTGTACGTTGCGATGACGAGAGCGAGGTCCATACTCGCTGTCTACGGCCTGAAACGGAACAGCATCGAAGAAGCCCGAATTCTCAACACATTGCAGGAATGCTACGACCAATTGATTGATCATGGAGATGTCGCAAAAGAAATCAGTAGCATCGACGAGTTTGAAGATGTTTTGGAGCGAGTTGGTTCCTCTCATCGAACATGGCTAGAAAAAATTTGGAAAGATCATTGGATCGAACAAGAACCCCTGCTTGCCGAAGATGGTGAGATTCTTGCAGAACCGTTGTTCTGGTTTCAGGACGATCAGCGCACTTTCGTCTGCTTCGGGAACGACAAACCCGGCAAATCGACCCAATATCGATTGGAGGACGCAGGGATCAGAATCATTTCAGCGGGTGAATCGCTCGATTAGCGAATGCAAGTTGTGTGATAAACAGCAGTGAAGTCTTCCCCGAAATGAATACGAAAGATCAGCGTTTTGCGGAACTCATTAACGCCGTGGCCGATTGTCGGCTGTGCTGTGAAGAAGGTCACGGAATTTCATCCGAGAAGCTGCTGCATAACTTTATTGCGGAGCGACCCGATGGCCCCCGCTATGGTTCCGTTCCCAATCTATGGACCGACTGGGCCAATCGGCTACACGCAAAGATCATGATGGTCGGACAGGACTGGGGAGCCGAGGGGGGCGAGATTGGGACAACATCACTTCGTCGTCGATTTGAGGATACGGTAGCCGAAGGAGGAGACTCTGAAGAGATCTGGCGGCAAATGAGGAAGCCCCTTGGCTTGGACGCCAGCCGAACCGTCAGGTTCTTCACGGAATCGGCGAAGCGTGAGGGTCTGCCCACGATCCCTACAAACTTCATGGACGATCTTTACCTGACGAATTCGGTGCTGTGTGTTCGCAGAGGACGTGAGTTTAGCGGGTACGACAACTTTGACATTCGGCGGTCGATCCTCAACTGCCGGAAGTTCTTGGAACGCCAGATCGAGATTGTACAACCGGCAGTCGTCGTCACGCTCGGTTCGTGGCCACTTTGGGCACTCAATCAAATCGGATCGGAGTCACTTGGTAAGAAACTTGCCACCGTTCAAGCGAAGCCACCCGGCTACATTATGACCACGATTGGGCAAACAGTTGTTTCGATTATTCCGCTCTACCATCC
>DNPC01000190.1 GCA_003501565.1 Planctomycetaceae bacterium
CGTACCAGGTAAGGCCAATCGCGGTTGCGGCTAGAGCCCACGCGGGTAGTAGCAAGAAAATCCACAGCAGCCAGCGACGCGTAAATGCCCAGGCCATGATGTATTCGACCACGCCCTGCAAAAGTAGCCGAGGACGCAGAAGGAACGAGAACGCAGTCTGAAGTGCTGTGGAGTCTTCATCCATGGGGGCAAATTTCGTTGGTTCGGGCTAGTCGGTTCGAAATTCTTCGGTCGTGCCAAGCAAGCGAGTTGTGTTGCCAGAGCGACGTGGTTCTCAAGGGCGAACCTCGAGTGCTTGCTGGCGAAGGCTAAGGAATTGATCGCGATGGATCTTCAGATCCGCTTCGCTGAGTTCTTCGCCTGCTTCGACGAATAGCTGGGCTGTTTGGGTGATTTCGCCCGCGCTTGATTCTGGCTGGAAGCTGTCCGCAGCTAGGCCAGGTGCGCGGTCAAAGGGTGATCCATCGACGGAGTAGTTGGCGTAGAACAAATAGGCGAGGCCGCCTAGCTCATTTTCTAGTTCGGCTTCACCATACGGCCAGTCGTTTTCGACTTCGATCTGCGACTTCAGCACTTTCCAGCCTCTTCTCTCGAGTTGAACGACGGGATCGTGCCAGCCAACGAACGGAAAATCTACGCCAACGGTCAGCGTTTGTTGGGCGTTGATGTACGACCAGCGCAACCCGTACTCGCCAAGGCTGCTGCGGGGACTGCGACGAATGGTTGAAAAATCGCTGCGTTGCCAAGTCGTGTTTGGGGCGTTGGCATCAGACTCAGCCAAGCTTGCTGGCATAGCGTCTTCGCTGGCGATGTTTTCCACTTGAGCGATCGAGTACTGCGGCCGCCCGAAGTTCAATTGTTGCTGTCCTCCGGAAAACGCGGCCAGTCCCATCCCTCCTCCGGCGACAAAAACGATCGCGACGCCGCGAACCAGCCAAGTGCTGATGGGATTGTTCAGCCAGTGGAATTTGGGGCGGTTGGCTTCCGCTTCTGCCTTCTTTTCCTGGCGTTTCTTGAAGATCTTCAAATCATCTTCATCCTCCGGTGGAATCTCTTCCAGTGGATCCGGCAGTGGCCAGTAAAACGCTTTGTTGATGGTCGAAAAGATCGGACCGAACTCGGCGTCGGCAACCGGAATGGGCGAAAACCATTGGCGAAAGAACATCGAACTGAGCCAGATCAAGAAGACTGTCATGATCGTTGTTCCAACAGCCAGCAGCAAAAAGTCACGGCCGAACGCGGCGTCAATTCCGTAGTTTTCGTGTGCGATGGCGACTGCTAGCATGCGAAAATAGTTGGCCAGCAACACCCAGAACGGTACCAGGCTGAGCACTTTGAGACTGACCAACAGGCCACGATGTTGAAACGCCATCAGGATAGCGGCGAGAGACAGCATGGCGTACAGACCGCCCCAAATGTCGCAAATCTCATCGGCCGCAATGGTTAGGCCTTTGATTTCCAGCAGGTTGCCGTTGCGTAGGCAGGCGATCTGCAGCGCATCTAGTGAACAGGTTGTGGCCCAGGTGGCAACACCTTGTAGCCAGGCGAGGACGGCTTCGTCCCAGCCAAATGGTAGGGGTAGCGTCGTCGCCAACAGGGATGCCCAGCCGGCAACGGAGCCCCAATGGGTGTTCCCCCAGCGTCCGAGGGACCAGCCGAAGAAACACAGGACTGCGGCGAGGTGGGCCAGCCAGGGCGAGAATGCCAGGACGCTGTACAAAAAACAGCCAGACGCCAAAATGAAGGCGCTGATAGCAGTCCAGCGGCGCGCCGGAGCCGTAGTTGCCTCAGCGTTACGCCAGTTGAGCACCACAATCGCCACGATTGCGACAATTGTCAGCGGGAAGAACCGCATATGCGGCTTACTCCACAGGGCCGACGCTTCGAACAAGAGCATCGGCGCCAGGGCAAGCCCTGGGAGCAGCCCGGTGAAAAGATCCCACTGCCAAGAAGGCTTGTCAGGCGGCGATTGAGGGGGTGCATCGGTAGATGATTGAACGGTCATCGAGGCAATGATTCCTTCAGCGTCGGGCGTGGCTGGAGCAAGAGTGCATTCTCCAAATGCTACGTTTCGGGCAGGCACAGTTAAGTGACGTGAAGCGATAGGATGGCGACACGAGCTCTATTCTGTTCGAATCTGCCGATTTTGCCAGCGGGATGCGACATGTCAGTTGGTCCGATCAGGCAAGCTGCGGGAACCTGGTTTGCTATGACGGCAGTGTCGGGTGCTTTTTCGATCGAAATCGGCGAAAAACGCCTTCGATTCGAACCAGCCGGCACTTTTTAACATTGTATTGAGGTGTCGGTTCGCACATTCAAACTGCGGCCCTCGAGAATCCGCCCCCCAGATTTTCACGAAGATACTTGCGATGTCAAAACTGCAGGAGAAGTTGCAGCAGGCCGTAGCGCTGCACCAAAGCGGCAAGCGTGACGAGGCGCGAGCCCTATACGAAGCGGTGCTCCAACAAGACCCCAACAACGCCGACGCGATCCATCTGCTGGGCGTCATCGATCTACAGTCTGGCAACAACGACTCCGCCCTACAGCGCCTCACCAGAGCTGCGGAAATCAATCCGAAGGCTGTCAATATTCTGTCCAACCTTGGGGCGGTTCAGCGACGTCTCGGACAAACAGAAGCTGCGATTTCGACCTATCAAAAAGCGATCAGTATTGATCCTAAACACGCTGAGAGTTACCACAACCTCGGCGTTGCACTACGTTCAATCAAGAAAACTCAGGAAGCACTAAAGTGTTTCAAGAAAGCGATTGAGCTAAAGCCCGACTATGCGGAGGCAATTCGCAACCTGGCACAGTTGGAGATGCAGGGCAACAACTGGAACGCCGCACTTGAGGCGTCGCAGCAAGCCGCAGCCAAGAGTCCGACCGATGTGGGCAGCCAGCTCCGTCTGGCAGAATGTCACATGAAATCGCGTCAGTTTGCGGAAGCGATCGTGGCCTTCGACGCCGTGTTGGCAATCGAGGGCAACAACATTACCGCTCTCAACGGGAAAG
>DNPC01000813.1 GCA_003501565.1 Planctomycetaceae bacterium
AATCGCATGATCAAGGTACCTGCGACTCCCGCTGGACTTGACTGCCTGGAAGCACTGGCCGCCGACGGCGTAACGTTGAATGTGACTCTTGTGTTCACGATGGAACAATACGAAACAGCTCGCAACGCGGTATGGTCTGGTGCTCAGCAACGTGCTTCGCTGGACGCATTCAAGAGCGTGTACAGCATTTTCGTTTCACGTGTTGATCAGTACACCGCCAAGCACGCGACGGAGCTTGCGGAAAGCAGCCAAGGACAAGTCGGGATTGTAAACGCCAAACAGATCTGGCAAGCAAATCAAAAATTCTGGAAGAACAATACAACACCGCTGGACCAAGAGATCATTTTCGCGAGCACCGGAACGAAAGATCCGTCTGACCCGCCGACCAAGTACGTGGCAGCCCTTGCGGGAAGTGACATCCAGACGAATCCGCCAGCAACCAACGACGCAGTTGCGGCCAGCGGGCTAGAGTTCTCCGCCGAAGTTAGAGACGCCATTCCCGCTGAGCTATCGGCCGACATTGCAAAGAACGTATCGATGCAACACTTGCACGATACGTTGATGAGTGAGGGTATCGCCAAGTTCGCGTCACCACAAAAGCAACTGATCGCAACCATTGCTGAAAAACGAGCCGTGATGGCCAGCTAGCCTCACCGCCGCGAGGGAACACTAGAAAGCGGTTAGTGCCGCTCAATGCGGGCTAGCCTTCTGCTCGGCTGGCTCCAGCTGGCACAAGACTGACGAAATTCTATTTGACGCGGACGTACGTCATAGGAGCATCGTTATGTTCGTCGGCAACGAACTTTGATCCGTTCTCGATGTACGTTTCGTTGCGAATGAACGAATCCTTCGACATGATCTGCAGCCAAGCCGCATGCATGTGCGACGCCTTCCGGTCTTGCAGATTCGTCCCATCGAGGAATTCAAAGCGGTAGACTCCATATTTGTCTTGTCCAGCGCAAACGAGGCGCGGCACATTCCGCTGTGGACAGTAATGCGTCACGAGCAACCGATTGCCGTCCATCGAGTAAATGGTCAATGAAGACCTTTCTCCGGGCATTCGCCACATCTCGGTGATAACCGAACCATTCGCGATCACCTCGAATTGCACAACTACGCTGCGAGCCGGCTCCGCGATGCGCCACTGCCCCTCAAATTCCTTCAGTTGATTGAAAAGGGCTTTCCCATTGAATTCCTCCGCACAAACCGCTCTGCCAGAAACACTGAACAGCAAGATGACAAGAAGTAATACTCTGTGCATTAGTGGACCTTTTGATCGTAGGTGGATCACCGCCTTCAGTTCACCACAAATGTTGCTTCACCTGGACCATCGAAACGCCGACCGAAGCTAGCTTGGTCAATGCATGCCAAGTATTCGATCGGCAAATTCAATGAACGAACTCTACCCACATTGGCCCATTCCATTTGAGTGTGTTGCGATTTCTGATTCCTACTGGCGGTAACTAGTTCTTTTGGGGCAAGCATTTGCAATTGTTCTGGGGATTGCAAATAATCAGCGTTCTCATCAGACTTGCTTCTACTACCTGGGACCACCTCCGCCTCTTTCCGTATTAGCAAATCAGCGCCATCCCAAACGAGAATTGCAATGAAAGTCCGCTGCCCGCATTGCCAAAAGACGCTTTCGCTATCGAATGTTGAAGCAGAGCAGTTCGTTCGATGCAGCTGTGGTAAGAAGTTACGCGTTCCGGCGGCAGTAGGTTCGGGAACTCAGAAGACTTGCGAACAAAACCCTGCCCATCGAGATCCTAATAGATCAACGGTAGTCAAATGCGACTGTGGAAAAAGTCTGCGTATCCCCTCCAAGGCCTTCGGCAAACAAGTTAAATGCACGTGCGGAATCGTACTGCCGATCGCTCAAGATGGCTCTCGCAAACAAAAGGGCGAAGAACTATTTCCCGCAACTGGCCTAGCGGCTGCCTCCGCGCAAACGTCTCCCGCTGGCACCGATGCACCCTATGATGATTGGCTCGGCGATTTACCGGAGGTCGGCGCTGCACCGCCACCGACTGCCTACGCACCGGCTCAATACAGTCCGCCACAAGGCAATCACTCGGGAGCCTCAGCGACTAAATCGTCAGCGACTAAATCGTCCGCAAAATCCAGCGCCGCCAATGCCTACCTTGCTGCCGCTGAAGAAGAACGGCACAGAGGAGCTGATCCACACTCGCAGGTCGACTGGAGTTTCAACGGTGGGCTGCTTGGTGGCATCGGAATGATGATTGGAGCCGTGGTTTGGTTCTTTGCGGGGCTGGCTGCCGGCTACATATTCTTTTACCCACCAATCCTGTTGATCGGTGGGGCAATAACGGTCATTCGAAGCATCGGAGACTAGTGCCTCCGCAGCAACGGATACTCAAGTTCACCACGAACGCCCACCGCTGCTACCGCGGCAACTCTTGAAACACTCGCTTTCACGTTGCCCACTAAGTCACAGGCCAATCCAGCAATCGATAGCCTTGTCACGAGAGGCCGATCGGCGATTGAAACCTCTAAACGTGCACCACCAGCTCGCTTGCCGGAAAACGAATCTTGGCAGCCTCAGCTTGCTTGTCTTCAGGATGTCGGTACCCCAACGCACAACCAACGACCGTCGTATACTCACTGTCAGCGATTCCAAGCAACGCGTCGTAGTGGTCAGGTACAATCCCTTCCATCGGACAAGCATCCACCCCCAGCACCGCAGCAGCGACCATCAACTGCCCCAGTGCGATATAAACCTGACGACTATTCCAGTCCAAATGAGCGTCCATGCCAGCTACGGTCGCGTGTAGGATGTTTCGGTAGCCGTCCATTGCGCCATCGGGCAGGCCGCGACCTGTTTCAACGCTGGCAATGTACCGATCGACGTATGCGGCATCCATCGTTCGTTTAGCTGCTAGCACCACCATGTGCGAACAGTCTTTTGGCTGTTGCTGATTCCAGGACATTTCAGGCAACTTCGCCTTCGTCGCTTCGTCAGTAATCACGAAGAATTTCCATGGCTGAAGCCCATAGCTGCTGGGCGTCAGCACCAAACTCTGCTCCAAAGCTTCCCATGTCGCCGTGTCGATTCGTTTGGTGGCATCGAATCGCTTAACCGCATATCGCCAATTGAGCGAGTTAATCAGTTCTTGTTGCATCATGCTGTTTTATCGTTCTAATTCAGTAGACCAAGTGCTAGATTCTGCAGAAAATGGTACGCTTTTGGGCCACTTTCAGCCACCCGTTTCGCGATTCATACCCGGTTTGGATGACGACCATGAATGAGTTTTTCAAGCGAACTCCGAAACTAGCTGACGATTGTTGGATCGCTCACAACGCCCAAGTCTCTGGGGATGTTCGCATTGGAAATCGTGCAAGTATTTGGTTTGGTGCCGTGATGCGTGGTGACACAGATACGATCCAAATCGGTGACGAAACGAATATTCAGGACCTGTGTTGCCTGCACGGAGATCCTGGCTTTCCCTGCCTTATCGGTGACCGAGTGACGGTTGGACATGGTGCAATCGTCCATGGCGCTACTGTGGAGTCCGATTGTTTGATTGGCATTGGAGCAATCATCCTCAATGGCGCTACGATTAGCTCGGGCTCGATCGTCGCAGCCGGATCTTTGGTTCCCGAGGGAAAAACCATCCCACCCAACTCGCTCGTCATGGGAACCCCCGCAAAGATCATTCGGGAGACCACAGCTGACGATCGCGAGAAGATCACCCGCGGCACCAAGCACTACGTTGAGTTATCTCGTGCGTACCGGACGTCAGATGAACGTTAGAGTGCCTACTGAGGCGCGATCGACCAGCAGATTAGGACGTTGCAACCGCCAAAAATCAGCGCCAATACACCGGCAACCCGGCTAAGCTGGCTACTAACGCGGCCAAGCATCACGAGCGTGAAGAACACAGCCAAGGTGCCGATTACGGTAAAGACGTTGAACCAAACACTGCCGAAGGAGTAACCACAATCGAGCAAAATCCCGGGCAACTGCCAGAGGTATTCTCGAAAGTCATCCAGTGGCACTCGCTGCGCTCCAGCTGCCAGGAAAAACGGCGAAAACAACCCCGGTGCAACCCATGCCACACTTCTTCGCGTGCGTCGACAACCGAACAAGAAGGTTAGCATCACGACACCAACGACGACTTTACTCCCAGCGCTCGTGATGGGCCAAAGACTCAACCAGACGGCAATGATCGCCATCGCTATCATCAAGAAGCTGATGTCAAACTGAGGCGGCTTGTACCCCCAGTAACTCTCGCAGTCGCTAGCTTCGGTTGTCATGGCATCGCATGAATAGGCTGACGCTCGATCAAAATTAAACTTAGCTTTTGCTCGTCATTCGAAGGGGAAATTGGCGTCCAGCGAAGACTTTGCGAGCTCAGCTAGAAAAGGCCCGATCCGGTTTACGATTTCTGCCGTCAGTTGCTGGCCTTTTTCTGCCGTGGCCTGATGGGGATTACCTGAGCCTGAGTTGGTTGTAAGGAGATGCCACGGTCGCGACAATCCGACCCACCCCTGTCTGAGCGCTTCGAATCGAAGCGGACGTCGCTCACCTTCATCGGCCGTCAATTTCCCAGCGCTCGTCTGACGAACCAAGTCAGGGCGAAAGGCCAGGATTAGGCTCGTTTCCATTTCGCCGGCGTGATCGTCTGGATGTTCGCAGACTTCCAAAGCAAAGTCGCGGATCATCTGGTACCAATTGCAAAGAAATAGGTGCACACTCGTCTTGCCATACAACTCTCTTAGCAACGGTTTGAAATCATTGCCGCCGTGGCTGTTAAAGATGACCAGCTTCTTGACCCCGCTCTGCTCGAGTGTTTCAGTCAAATCTGCAATTACGCGAAACAGAGTTGTTGGCTGCAAGTTGAGCGCCAGCGGAAATTGTCGCAGGTTGGATTCAGTACCATAGGGCACCACAGGCAGTCGAACGACGCGACCGCCCTGTTGCCAAGCACGTTCGCAGCAGGCATCTGCCAACTCCGCAGCTTCGATGGAATCGGTCCCATAGGGCAAGTGCAGGTTATGCGGTTCGGTCGCCCCCATCGGCAACAAAGCGACTTGAAAGTCCGCGTCGCGAACGTCCGCGAGGGTCAGAGCTTCTAGCAGCCAAGGTGTACGTTCTGACATCATTGTTTCCTTCCTAAGCGGCATAGCTATTTGCTGCCAAGTGACGCTTGCAGCGAATGATCATGGCCTGGTGGCAATCAGCTCACATGCGTCGCTCACCAGAATACCAGTGCAGCTTCCACCCGCCGTTCGTTTGCTTTAGCTCGCTGCCAAATTCGTTCAACTTCAATCGGCTGACTAGTCGTGTTCGTGATGTTTTGGGTCGCGATCGTGGTGCTGCTGGTCAATGTGTACGTGTAGGTTGGGTTTGGCTGAAAACAGTTCCTCCCATGCACGATCGGGAAGATCACAATCGTCGATGTACAGCGATGCCAGGCGGGGCGCAAAAGCCAACGGCTTTAATCCCTCTGCCGTCAAAGACGGTCCGATTAGGTGCAGAGATTTGAGTCGCGGCAACTGGGAAATCGCTATAACCGCAACGTCGTCAATTTGTTCGCCACCAAGGCGGAGGTTCGTCAAATTCGGCAGCCGCTTTAGGTGTTGTATCCCAAGCTCGGTAATGTTGGCTTGCGGCAGGTTCAAGATCTGGAGTTGCAAAGGCCCAGCATCACAAAAGGACTTGATGCCTTCATCGGTGATTTGGCTTTGGCGAATCCGAAGATGTTCGAGTTTGGGTAGCTTGCCAATGATCCCAAGTTCAGCATCGGAAGGGCCGCCAGCATCGAGCAACAAGTCGAGCAACTCCACCTCGTCCAATAACTCGTTTAACTCATCAGCTGCCAGCGGCTCGCGAACCAAGTGAACGAGGGAAGACTCACCGCTACGCAGCGCCGACAGTTGCCGGGCGAATTCACTGGGCTTCTGCCGTTCGTCCGGTTCTACAATCCCCGAGGCGTCGCTTGCTTTGTTTTGCGAGCTAGGGTCGACTGTGTCGTGCGCGTCTTGAGTCCGGGCGGGAACTGCAGGACGCGGAAGCAGACGCTTACCGCAGCCGCTACCGAAAAGCTGCGTGAGAACAAGCACTGCAATCGCAAACCTGACCATCTACGTCTCCCACGGGTTGCTCTGTGCGACACCCCAAGCGTCTACTCGTTGCATAACTATGTTGCGATACACTTGGGCGACTCACGCTAGCGTTATTCGTCGGCGACGTTGACGTAAACCTTCAGTGCGTCTTTGTCTTCGACCAGCAGTCGCATCATCTCTTGATACCCCTCAAGTCCATCGACGGGGCTGGTAAGGATCTTTTCGAGAACGCCAGGATACATGACTTCCCCGAGCGCCATGTCCTTGATGCCGGATTCGAAGTGCTCGCTGTTTGCATTGACACTGCCAACCAGCAACTTGTTACCCAATACCCATTCGATATTGATCTTGTCGGAGGGAATCTCAGTCTGGTTTTGCCCCCCGGTGATGCTGGTCCACACGAGTGTGCCGTTGTGGCCAAGAGCCTGCATCGCCTCAAATGCAACGCGACTGCTTCCGGTAGCGTCGATGATCAAGTCTGCCTTGCCAACTTTTTCGGCGAGTTCCAACAAGGGTGTTTCGTTGGTGCTTACGTAAGTAGCCTCCATGCCCTCGACTATTTCGCTTTTCAGGTGAGGGCCGGGTGCACGGGCAAGGGTATAGACATCCAGGCCCCGGAGTTTGAGTACCAGCGTGGCGAGCAAACCTATCTGACCGGAGCCCAGCACGAATGCACGCTGTGGACGCCACACCTTCATGCGCTGTTGGCACTCATATGCCTGCTGAATCGCCTTGGCCGCACAGCTCATTGGCTCCATCAGCACGTGCAGATGCTTGAGTCCTTCGGGAACGCGCACGATGTATTCCTCGGAGTCGACAAACTGCTCCGTAAGATAGCCGTGCAACAGGTTTATACCGCGTTCGTAGTACGTTTCCTCGCTGGTCATGTCATAGGTACCGATCTGGTCATAGATCGAACCGCCTGGACGACGTACCGTCGCAGTAACATAGTCACCAACTTTGACACGGCGGACGTTGGGCCCTACTTCAACCACTTTTCCGAAGCACTCGTGGCCCAGTACCAGGAAATCGTCACCGGGAGGAGAGTTCCCATACAGAGCGTCGTTGATTTCGCGATCTGTCGCATCAACGCCGACTTTCAATACTTTTACTCGGACGCCTTTACCGTCTGCAATCTTGCCGAGGTCTGGTTCGGGGATGTCCCGCTGATGGACGCTGTTAGGTTGACCAGGCGTGACGGCAATGGCTTTCATATCTTCAGGCCTCGAGGAAGTGGATGTAGCGGTTTTGATAGTCAAGATCTTACGCTTAGTGACTGATTATTCGAGGGGACGAGCCCCTAATCCGCTGCCCGGCTACCGGAAAACACGTCGTGAGGATCACCGAGCTCGTCGATCGCGGAGACCGGCCTCAGGAAGATCGCCACGACAGTTTTCTTGCGCGAAAAAAGTACGCGAAAAACGTAGCTATAAAATGAAAAATCTATTATGGTTAGGACCACGTGGATCCAACACGACGAAGCAACGTGCAAGTAACGACCCACTGTTGATACTTCGACAACGATTGCACCAAAGTCCGGCTTTCGGATTGTGAACTGTTAAGGGAATGACAGACTGGTGACGAGAAGGCGACGGCGGAAGAATACGCCCAACATCAATTTCTTGTCCGACGATGAATTGTTGGACATGCGAATGTGTGACCTTGGCCTCTCACTGCATGGCACGGTCATTGAAGATCGCATCAAACAACTCTATTCGGAATTGGCGGACCGTGGACTGTCTTTTCGTCCACACTGCTGGTTGAGCGACGAATGGTTTTCGCCGGATGGCGTACCTGGCATTGCGATTCCGTTCTACTTGGCTCATCCAAGGCTCATTCGCCTTGAGCGCAAGCAGGTCCTGGAGGTCGAAGGCGGCACCCAAGACTGGTTCATGAAGATCATGCGTCATGAGGCCGGACACGCTATCGATACCGCTTACAGGCTTCGACGGCGGAAAAGTTACCGAGAAGCGTTCGGCCGCGTGTCGGTGCCATACCCAGATTACTACATGCCTAAACCGTTCAGCCGCAGTTATGTACTGCACTTGGACATGTGGTACGCCCAATCTCATCCAGTCGAGGACTTTGCGGAGACTTTCGCCGTTTGGCTGCGTCCGCGAAGTCGTTGGCGGGCACAGTATCGCGGCTGGCCGGCGCTAAAGAAGCTGGAATTCGTTAACGAGACGATGCAAACGCTCCTAAATGCAAAACCGGCGGTCAAGAGCCGGCAACACGTCGATCCCCTTCGAAGCATTAGAAAGACGCTGCGCGAGCACTACGAAAGCAAACGGGCACATTACGGACTGGATTACCCAAACTTCTACGATCGCGATCTACGGCGACTGTTTTCTGATAAGCCTGAACACAGCCGCAATCCAACGGCTTCTGCGTTTCTACGTCGTTACCGAACAGAGCTTCGAAAGGCCGTGGCCAAGTGGACCGGTGAATACCAGTACACGATTGACCAAGTTCTGTCAGAGATGATCGAAAGATGCCGCGAGCTAGATTTGCGTTGCTCAGCGGGGGATGACCAAACGAAACGCGATCTGATGATCCTGCTGACCGTCCAAACGATGAACTTCTTACATGAAGGGCATCACCGGGTAGCCCTATGAAGCAACTTCGCGTCCTGGCTTTGGTCAATGAAAACCTGGTTCCGCCAGAGTCCATGGAGGGCAAATCGGACAAAGAAATCGACGAATGGAAAACCGAGTATGACGTTGTCTCGACTCTACGGGAGATGGGACATAACGTCGAAGTCCTGGGCGTTAGCGACGATCTGACACCGATTCGCAATTCTATTCGCCGACATAAACCCCAAATCGCTTTCAATTTGCTGGAAGAGTTTCATGGCGTGGTCACTTATGACAACGCAATCGTCAGCTACCTGGAGCTGATGCGGCAATCCTACAGCGGCTGCAATCCCCGGGGGTTGATGATTTCTAAGGATAAGGCGCTGTCCAAGAAAATCTTGGCGTTCCATCGCATTCCCTCGCCGAAGTTCACTGTATTTCCACTTGGACGCAAAGTCGTGAGGCCCAAGCGACTTCAGTTTCCAATCTTCGTGAAAAGTGTTATCGACGATGCCTCGCTCGGCATTTCCCAGGCCTCCGTCGTTCACGATGACAAAGAACTGGCTGAGCGCGTCGCTTTTGTCCACGAACACACGCTGGCGGATGCTTTGGCCGAGGAGTACATCGAGGGTAGAGAGCTGTATGTCGGAGTGCTCGGGAACGATCGCTTGCAGACGCTCCCGATCTGGGAACTCTACTTTACCAAGAGCGACGTTCCGGTGATTGCCACGCGCAAGGTCAAATGGGATCGTGGTTACCAGGAGAAATTGGGCGTCGAAACCAGCCTCGCCAAGGACCTTGGGCCCAAAGTTGAACAACAAATTGCCCGCATCTGCAAGAAGGTCTACAAATCCTTGGACCTGAGCGGCTATGCTCGTATGGATCTCCGGCTGCGTCCCGATGGACGCGTTTATGTGCTGGAAGCCAACGCGAACCCCAACTTGGCGTACGGCGAAGACTTCGCAGAGTCCGCCGAAAAAGCCGGGCTCACATACGAAGATCTCCTTAGCAAGATCATCGGCTTGGGCCTCCGCTACCGAGCCCCATGGAAGCTGTAAGAACTGAGTTCTCGACTGCTTTGCGGTGAGTTAACTCAAGCAGGGATCACACAGCTCGCTAACGATCGACTTAGGGTCCCCGCTACGGGATAGTATCTCACGTTGCCTCGTAGCGAAACTTGCACCGGCCGTGATTTCCTTGACCAACAACAGTTCTGATTCACAGCCAAGATCCTGAGAGATCCCCTGAAGTTGATCGACCAACGTATTCACGGTTTCGCGTACCGGGACGACTCGGTAATCACGAGCATCGACTAGCCGGGCATCAATCCCATACCGAGCGGCCCGCCATTTGTTTTGTCGGACCATCATGGGATGGCAGTCGAACTGGTACGCCCCTTCGTCAATCTCATCACTCAGGAAATTAACTAAGCACTGTACCAGAGCTGTCAACGCCAAGACGTGATCCATGCTCCCTGGCATATCGCACATCCTGACTTCGACGGTACCGAAATTGTGGTGTGGTCGAACATCCCACCAGATTTCTCGAATCGAGTTGATGAAGCCGGTATCGATCATGTGGTTCACCAGCCAAACATATTCGCTCCAGTTTCGCATCAGGCTCGGCAGTCCGGCCGTAGGGAGCCCCTCCATCAACTTAGTCCGATAAGACTCAAGTCCCGTGTCCTGGTTCTGCCAATAGGGACTGGATGCAGACAGAGCCAGCAACGTGGGTAAGTGCTGCATGATACGATCGCAAATCATGACAGCTTTGTCCCCTGAATCGACACCGACATGCACATGCATTCCGAATGTCACTAAACGGCGAGCCATCTGCTGCAACAGCTTTACCAAGCTAATGTAACGAGGGTCCTCCGTCGTATGTTGGTTTTCCCAAAAGCTGAATGGATGGGTACCGGCCCACCAGAGTTTCGCTCCACAGTGCCCGGCTGCCTCACGCAAATGCACCAACTTGCCGCCCAGGTCATCCTGGATTTCGCCAACATTGCTGCACACTCCGCTAATTACCTCGACACAAGACTGCACCAGCTCGTGCTTGTAGCAATTGGATTCGGGAGCAGTTTCCTGTAGACGTTCCAGGATCTGATTAGACGCACTAGTTAAGTCCAGTGTGTTTTCATCGATGATCCCAAGCTCTAGTTCAACGCCCAACGTCTGAGAAGTGTTTCCGTTAAAGGAGAGTTTGGCCATGGGGCACGGTTCCGAATCTCGTTTATTGGATCGCCCAGTACTGCTAACGCTACGCAGCAAAGTGATCGATCGCCATTGCAGCCATTAGCTTAGCACCGATCGCTATCGCGCGTTCGTCCACATCAAAGTTGGGCGTATGCAACGGTTCGTGCCCAATTTGCGGACCTGCAACGCCAAGCCGATACATGGCGCCAGCATGCTGCTGTAGGTAGAAAGAAAAATCCTCACTGCCCATACTCGGCTGAGCAATTTCTTCCACGGCTGCCGGATCAATGACGCGTTCTGCAACGTACCCTAACCGCTCAACCAGATGTTTGTCGTTTATGACTGCCGGCGCAGACATGATCGTTGAATAGGCCACTTCACATCCGGTCTGTTGAAAGATAGAGTCGCCTATCGCGTTGATCTTTGAAAGTGCAACCAACCGCGAGTCTGCGTCTAGCGACCGTAGCGATCCACGCAGCACCGCTTCGTCGGGTATGACATTCGCGCTATGACCTGCTTCCATTTGACCAATCGAAATGACAATCGTCTCATGTGGGTTTACGACGCGTGGCACACAGCGGTAGACAGCTTGAACCCATGCCGAGGCGGCGTCGATGGCGTCGTGACTAAGATGTGGGCGCGCACCATGACCGCCTTTACCGCTGAATCGCACTTCGAAGATGTCGCAAGCAGCAGTAAACGGACCATCAAGCAAGCCAATTTTTCCGACCGCGCGCGTCGGATCCACGTGCAACGCGAGCACTGATTCGACTTCATGCATCACATCGTGCGCGATCATGTAACGGGCGCCTTGGGCAATTTCCTCCGCAGGCTGGAAGATTGCGCGAACGGCGACATCCCAAGGAAGTTTGCCACTGAGGTGCATCTGATGCAAAATTTGCATCGCACCAACAACAACGCTGGCGTGTACGTCGTGCCCGCAAGCGTGCATCACACCGTCAACCTGGCTACGATACGACACAGCTTTCGAGTCCGAGATCGGTAAGGCATCAATATCACCGCGAATCGCAAATTTCTTGCGATGCGCGCATTCCGGTGAGGATACGAAGTCCGCTATCAAGCCGCGTCCTTCCGCGTTTCTACCATTTGCCAGTTCAATTGAACTGCCCGCGCCAATGACTTGTGGTGCGATACCAATTCCATCCAAGACGGCGGCCAACCGCTGAGTCGTTTCAAATTCTTGCCCAGACAGCTCGGGGTGCTGGTGCAATTGTCGCCGCAGCTCCCGCCACTGATCACACAAGGAATCAGCGATAGCAACTAAGTCTGAGTACCAAGTTTGTGATTCAGGGTTCGACATTCTCTTTCGCAGTTCTGCCAGGCATGCAACGACCATTCAGATCACTCCAGTATGAACACTGTCACCGTTCGGGCTAGTCCAGGCTGTAGCAGCTTTCGCGACTTACGGCCCTGCGGTCGCAAATTGGGCCTCCAGCAGTGCCTTACCCACTAGAAATCTCGCAAACCAAGTAACGCCCGGCCTTCGTATCCCACGGACGCTATAATGCAAATCCAAAGCACCAGTACCACGACCGCCCGTCAATTCACAACAGCTCAGGTTCAACAATCAGACCGCCAAACAGGATGAAACTTCTGACCATACACTCATGCTTGCGGGCGTCACTTGGGTTCCTCTTTGCGTGCACAGTGGTGTTGTGCAGCAGATCGTCTCTTGCTGACGAAGCTCCACCAAACATAGTGGTGTTGCTGTGCGACGACTTGGGCTACGGCGATTTGGGATCCTTTGGGCATCCTCACATCAAAACGCCAAATTTGGACAAATTAGCGGCCAGAGGCATTCGGTTGACGGCCTGCTACGCAGCTTCAGCGGTGTGTTCTTCGAGCCGGGCTGGCCTGTTGACGGGTCGCAACCCCAATCGTGATGGAATCTATGATTGGTTGCCAGGCGGTATTCCGGTCTACCTGTCGACTCGTATACCCAATATCGCCAGCACGCTAAGCGCTGCCGGCTACCAGACGGCATTGGTCGGCAAATGGCACTTAAACGGGCTCTTCAACGACTCACGACAACCGCAGCCGGGTGCATATGGGTTTGACCACTGGATGGCAACACAAAACAACGCCTCACCAAGTCATCAAAAGCCGAATAACTTCGTTCGCAATGGCCAAGCTGTCGGCAAACTGGAGGGCTACAGTTGCCAAGAGGTGGCGAGCGAGGCGATTGGTTGGCTGGACGGCATCGACCGAGACAGACCGTTCTTCATGCATATCTGCTTTCACGAGCCACATGAACCGGTTGCGAGCCCAAAGGCGTTAACTGATTCCTACCGAGACGTCGCCAAGAACGAGAAACAGGCCGAGTACTTCGCGAATGTGACGAACATGGACGATGCGGTAGGCCGTATCGTCGAATCGCTTCGAAAGCGGCGACTCCTTAACAACACGCTCATCTTTTTCACCAGTGACAACGGCCCCGAGACGCTGAACCGTTACAAAGGCGCAGCCCGCAGTTATGGGACTACCGGCGACCTAAGGGCCATGAAGCTACACGTCTACGAAGGTGGCATTCGCGTTCCCGGGATCATTCATTGGCCTGCGAAAATCCGCACACCCCGCGAAGACAATACGCCAGTTTCAGCGGTCGACCTATTGCCAACCTTGCAGGCACTCTCTGGCATCACGCTCGACGCCGAACACAGCATCGATGGAACAAGTTTGCTCGATTGGATCGACGGTGCCCCGCTGGATCGAAAGACGCCGCTGTATTGGTTCTACTATCGCGCGCTGTCTCCGCCGCGCTTCGCCATTCGTAGCGGGCGTTGGAAGCTAGTCGCTAGCTGGAACGGACCACTCATGCTTGAGGCTAGGGGCGGTCCCGGCGGACGCAATATCAATCCTGAAGCGATCAAAATTTTCAAACAAGCGACGCTTAGCGGCTTTGAGCTCTACGATATGTCACTTGACCAAGCCGAAAAACATGACGTTTCTCACGAACATCCTGAAACGCTCGACCGACTTAAGAAAAAAGCTATCGTGCTGTTCACTCGACTTCAGTCCGAAGGCCCTGATTGGCCCGAAACGGCCGATTATTGGGCTGGTCGAAAGTAGACAGATCAAGATTAGGCTCAGGTTAAAACTAACGGCCCGGCGACTCCACCAGACATGCCCTGGATACTCCCTATGCACCTCTGCAAACTTGCCAATTTGCTGATCTCTTTCAGCATTTTTCTGAACGTTTGCCTCGGTTTAACAGCACACTCCACCGCATCGGACCCTGACGGCCCGTTCCTCGCCAATGCGACACGCAATAGCTGGGCAGATCAGACCTCGATTGTTATCTGGACGCGAACCACGGCCACACGGGAATTCAATGCCGATGGGCAACAATTCGTTGATCTGACCAGAGCGGAGATTAGCAAGTTCAATGCGAACCCGGATGCGGACGCAATCCGAGACGCCCAACTGCCCGACGGCGCAGATTTGGCCGACATGCTCGGAGCTTGCCCCGGAAAAGCTGGGCAAGTCCGATTGACGTACTTCCCGAGCGGCAATAAACCCGCCGCCCGGTCAACGCCGTGGCGTACAACGCGCGAAGAACAAGACTTCACGGCCCAATGGAAGATCGTCGATCTGCTTCCGGGAACAAAATATTCGACAATCGTTGAAGCTAGATCGCTCAGCGATGGTAGCGATGCGACAGCAGTCGTTACGGGCACTTTTCAAACTGCCCCAGAGTCGACGGAGGCCCGAGATGTAACGTTCTGTTTTACAACCTGCCACGATTTCATACGCCGTGACGACGGAATGCTGGGTCACAAAATATACCCATCAATGACGCGAATGCAGCCCGATTTCGTAGTTCACGCTGGCGACATCGAGTATTACGACAAACCCTCGCCTTGGGCAATGACTAAGGAACTTATGCGTTTCAAATGGGGCCGTATCTTCGCATTGCCGAATTACCGCAGTTTCTACAATTCGACCTCAACTTATTTCATGAAAGACGATCATGATACGTTGCGCAACGACTGCTGGGCCGGCCAGACGTATGGAACGATGAGTTTCGAAGAGGGCGTGAAGCTGTTTAACGAAGAGCAGTTCCCAGCCCACTTTCCGCGATACAAAACCGTTAACTGGGGCAAAGAGCTTCAGGTCTGGTTCTTAGAAGGCCGCGACTACCGCAGTCCGAATACGATACCGGATGGTCCGGAGAAGACCATTTTGGGTGCGGAGCAGAAGGCGTGGCTGTTCAAGACGCTAAGCGAATCAACGGCAACCTTCAAAATCGTCTGTAGCCCAACTCCCATCGTCGGGCCTGACCGCAAGAACAAGAAAGACAACCATGCCAACAATACCTTCGCGTACGAAGGCGACGAAATTCGCGACAACCTGTCGAAGTTAGAAAACGTGATCGTGCTGTGTGGTGATCGTCACTGGCAGTATGCTTCGGTCGACAAACAGACTCAGCTCTGGGAGTTTGGTTGCGGCCCCGGTAGCGACAAACACCAATTCGGGTGGAAAGCGGGTGACCAACGCCCAACGCACCAGTTCCTACGTGTCAAAGGCGGTTTCCTCTCCGGTGCATTAACACACAGTGAATCTGGAATTCCCAAATTGACAATACGTCACCACAAAACAACGGGGGAAGCTGTTAGTGAATTCGTGTTCCCTCAATCCGCCCCCGCACGAGAATCGCATCAATGAAAATCCGTTTCGAGCACAGCGGGACAGCTTACGAAGCCGATAGCGCGGACAGTTCCTCGATTGCAATCACACTTCAGCCAGACGGTCCGCAGGCCAACCATTTCGGCGCACCGTTAGCAACTTCACAGCCACTGCGTTTAGGCGAATTTGTCGGCAAGACCGAATTGGGCGGCAGCTGCAACGTCGACCAACTCCAACTCATCCCCCATTGCAATGGCACACACACCGAGACCATCTCGCATATCGTTAACGAAGACATTTGGATTGGTCACGCTGCTCAAGATATTTGCTGCCTGGCAGCGGTGGTAAGTGTCCCGGTCACATCCGCCGAGCAGACTCGCGAGTCTTATCGCCCGCCATTAGCCCAGTCCGATTCAGTCGTAACGGCCGCTGACCTCCGGAAGGCTTGTGGGCAACTCTCCGCGGCCTCTCCGCAGGCGCTGGTCATCCGCACTCTGCCAAACGAAATGTCAAAACGCAGCCGACACTATGCGACCGGCAAAGCCCCAGCGTTCTTGACGATTGATGCAATCGAATACATCAACCAGCTTAACGTACGCCACTTGCTGCTTGATTTGCCCTCCGTGGACCGCATGTATGACGATGGCCTGCTAACAAACCATCATATTTTTTGGGGCGTAAAGGAAAACTCACACTCGCTTTCGGGTGATAGCTCGCAGGATAAAACCATCACGGAAATGGTCTTTGTCAGTGATGAGCTGGACGATGGGCTCTACTTGCTAAATTTACAGATTCCACCGCTGGCGGGTGATGCCGCACCTTCGCGGCCAATGCTCTTGCCGATAACGCAACAATAGCCCGAAGCGTTTTTCCATGTGCAGCATCAACAGGACTCGAATCGGGTCCAGCCAAGAGCCTGCAATCTCACATCGCCAACGGCGGAGCATCTGGGTTCATATGCCGGATTACCAATTCGACCTGGAAGAAGCCCGTAGGCTTGATTCTGCAGATCCGCTCGGGCCGCTTCGCTCCGACTTTCTGCTACCCGAAACCAGCGGCAAGTCTGACGTTTACTTCGTCGGAAATTCGCTGGGATTGCAACCGCGCAAGACTTCTGAAGAGCTACAACGGGTGCTCGACCAATGGCAGCACTCGGCCGTCCACGGACACTTCGAAGGCGATCCCGCTTGGCTGGATCTACCTGAAATGGTGAGCAGCAGAATGGCTCCTTTGGTCGGCGCGAAGCCAGAAGAAGTCGTCGTGATGAACACCCTGACGGTGAACCTGCATTTGATGATGGCGACGTTCTACCAGCCCACTGAGACCCGCTTCCGGGTCTTGATGGAAGAACACGCCTTTCCCTCCGATCACCAAGCAGTAGTTTCTCACCTGGCACTACGTGGACAACCGGCCGAAGCAATCGTCAGCGTAGCGCCCGAGCCAGGTTCGTCGCTTCTTTCAACTGAGCACATCCTACAAACCATCGAAGAACACCGAGAATCATTGGCGTTGATTCTACTCCCGGGAGTTCAATACTACACGGGCCAATTGCTCGAGGTTTCGCTCATCACGCAAAAGGCGCAAGAGTATGGAATACCCATTGGATTTGATTTAGCCCACGCGGTCGGCAACGTACCGTTGCAACTCAATGACTGGGGCGTTGACTTCGCTTGTTGGTGCACGTACAAGTACTTGAACTCAGGCCCTGGCTCCCTGGGTGGTTGCTTTATTCACTCGCGTCATGCAACTAGACGGGACTTACCGAGACTGGCCGGATGGTGGGGGCATGAGCGGCAAACGCGGTTCGAAATGGAACCCGATTTTGTACCATCCGCCGACGCCCAAGGTTGGCAGTTGAGCAACCCGCCCATACTCGCCATGGTGCCAATCTGTACGTCGCTAGGGATTTTTGAAGAAGCAGGTGGAATGCAGCCGCTTCGCGCGAAATCGCTGCGGCTAACCGACTACTTCCGGGCCTCCCTGGAACACAAGCTGCAAGACCGTGTCAGCGTGTTGACGCCAGCTGATCCCGAACAATACGGCTGCCAATTGTCACTTGAGATAGTCACCGAACAACCAGGAAAAACGATTTGTAATCGGCTCTCACGATCCTCGGTTCACACCGATTGGCGTGAACCCCATGTGATAAGAGCTGCGCCCGTTCCACTTTACAACTCGTTTCAAGACGTCCATCGTTTCGTCAAAACGCTTGCAGATTGCCTAGGCCAATAGGTTTTATCCCACGGGCCGCTGCAATTGTCTTGAAATCAACTACGCAGCAGACTGTTGGGCGATTTGCGCGACGAGGTAACACATCTCACTGGCGATTTGGTCCCGGCGATGGTCATAGGTGGCTGACTCTTGATCAGTACCATCAGAAATTTTGGGATCAACGAAATGCAAAGAAACCCGACCGATGGCTCCCAGGACCACCGGGCATTTTTCATCGGCATCGCTGCAGCACATCATCGCGAAGAAGTTCTGGGATGGATTGGAGGGATCGTCATACTTCTTCGAATAGAGCTCGATTGGCTGCGTTCGCTCCTCGTATTGCACAAGGTAAACAGGATTCTGTGAAGCTGGCGACTGGGCAACCACACTAAGACCAGCCCGACGTAAGGACCGCACAATTCGCTCATTACAGGCCGTTGCTTCGGTACCACCACTGACACAGCTGACTCCTTCGACTCCGAAGGCTGTGCAGGCGATCGCAGCCCACAGTTGTGCCAAATGGCTACGTCGGGAGTTGTGAGTACAGATGAAATTTAGAGCGATCTCCCCATGCTCCTGCAGACCAGCCGCAATTTCACTGGCAGCCGCCGACAACATCTGCTGTCGCTCAGCCGGTATTTCGGCGGCGGCAATCTTGTAAATTGCCGTCTTTGCGGCTAGTCCTGGCAACCAGGCAAATTCAGAATTGGTGGCCATCGGACCTCTCGATCAGGCATTCATCGACTAGTAATTCGAAACGCACGTCACTCCCGCAAACATAGACTCAACCGAGTCAATTTGCGGGTTGATCCCAAAGGCGATAAGGATCGTCGAGTCTCTGCATTTCGGCAAGCAGCAGCGATTCCATTTCGGCTAGCTTCTCGGAATATTCACTGTGCCCAGCAAGATTGGTCTGCAACGGACCAGGCTTGCAACCTGCGAGAAACTGCACGCTTTCCAACCGATGAGCATCAAGAAATTCATGTGGATTCTCTCGTAGGTTGAACAACTGCGTCTTTCTGACTGTGCCATCCAGGACGTCGTACTTGATCAACTTCCAATCGCCTTTGCGAATACACCTCATCCCTGGCTTGGTACCACCGGTGTAGACACCGTAAACAACGTCACGCGATTGCTTCTGCTTCCCTGTCAAAATCGGTTCGAAACTCAGGCCTTCGTTGGTTTCTGGTGCCGCAATGTCCGCCATATCGCACAGAGTTGCTAATACATCCAGCAAGTAAACATTTCCCCGGGCTCGCGAACCTGCTGCAATGCCTGGGCCTTTGACGATCATTGGGACTCGCCAGGTGTGGTCGTACAGATTCTGTTTGCCTTGAAGCCCGTGACGTCCGATCGCCATACCATGATCGGACGTGTAAACGACAAAGGTGTTGTCTAGTTCGCCCATCGCGTCGAGTTTGTCGAGCACCCGGCCGATCTGGATGTCAATGTTCTCACTACAGGCAAACTGCCGACCAATTTCATTCCGAATCGTCGCTTCGTCCCGCCGATCCCACACACCGCTGACCTGTTCTTCATCGCGCAATCCAGGATGACCGTGATGAAAAGGGTGAGCGGGTAGGTAGTTGATTGGCAACGCTGGCTGCTTGGCATTGAGCGCTGGTGGATTGTCTTTCTCGGTATGGTTCGTGGCACCGTACTTCGCCAGCAGCTCAGGTGTTCCGTCGCGGGTATCATGCGGGTGAGAGAATCCAAAATAAATCAGGAATGGATCTTCGTCGCTTGAGGCCTCGCGCTCTGCAAGGTAGTCCAAGACCTGTTCTGCGTGCCAAGCCGAACCGGTCTCAGCGGTTCCGCCACGTTTTGACGCATCGCGAACGACAGTAAACTGCTTGTTGGCTGCGGCGTAGCTATTACCTTTTTTGCAAGTCCGCATCGTGTCGTAGCCCGCCCGATTGAAGACAGCCGCAAGCGTATTTCGTTCAAGTCCGGCAGGAACGAGATTGCCGTTGTCCATGTGCGGATTTCGCTTTCGTCCCGCTTTGTTCGGAATGTGCCAGACGGTTCGGCCGCTCATGACCATGTGCCGCGAGGCGGTGCAAACAGCCCCCGACCACGCTCCCATCTGATAAGCATTCTCAATCACCATTCCCTCGCGGGCGATTCTTTCGATGTTAGGTGCATCGAGCTGAGATTCTGGGGCGTAAGGCTTTAAATCAAATGGCGATTGGTCATCGACGATGATGAACAAGATATTGGGACGCCCGGTGGTCACTGGCGTGGCAGCCGACAAGGGCTCAAAAAGCAAAACGCACGCCGCGATCGCAAAGCTGAGTAGTCGTTGAGGTCGTTTCATAGGTACTCCAGCCGCTCATTAGTGAAGAATTTGAGGGCTCGGATTGTACCGCGCAGCGAACTGTACCTGTCACCCGGGACCAGGTCCGGAGGACTACTTTTTGCGACTTACCAACCAAACGCCGAAGATCGCTACGAGCATCCCAGCGATGTGTCGCCAAGACGTCGCCTCACCGAGAATGGCAATAGCCAACGCCATCGTAAAGACCGGTCCCACTGCGCCAATCACGGTTGTTGGTGTCGCCCCAATGCGTGCGATTGCCTCATTGATCATGAAACTTGGGATGACCGTGCACACAAAAGCCAGTACTAGTGCGTAGCCGTACACCGATGTTGGGAAAGCCAATAGTCCTTGATCACTTCCAAACACTAGAAAATGAGTCGCCACGAAAACGGTAGAACCCATCATAGCGACACTCGTGAAAGCGGGACTGCCCAGTGACTGAATGAGTGGTTTTGCCAACACGACGTAGACCGAATAACTCACCGCCGAACCAAGGACTAGAACAACACCAAGGTCCGTATTGCTGCCTGATTGCAGGTTGAGCTCCGAGGAATACATCAACACGACTCCGGCGTAACACAACGCAATTGCCAACACTACGTTTATCGTCAAGCGTTCGCGAAGGAATAACGAAGCGAGTACCGCAACGATGGCGGGGTAGGTAAACAGCGTTAGGCGTTCAAGCTGCGCTGAGATATGTTCCAAACCACTTAGATCTAAAAAAGATGCCAGGTAGTACCCGAGAAAGCCAAGACCGGCGGCTTTTAGTAAATCACCACGCCTAAATGTCTCACCTGGCGTGGCGCTGCGGACTCGGGCAAGAACGATAGCATAGAACGGAAGCGAAAATGCCATGCGCAGCGTAAGCAGACTGAGTGGATCAGCGCCCTCGGCAAACGCCAACTTAATGAAGATTGACTTTAGTGCGAATAAGAAGGTCCCTGCAATCGCAAGGCCGACCCCTGTGTGCCAAGAAAGCTGGGGAGGTTCGGGAGCTGCTGTATCGCCGAGCAATTTACAACCGATCTAGTGCGGCACGGCAGACACGATGGATTCACGGCCAGTGGCTTGTGCACAAGCGAAAAATCTGGAAAGACGAAACGTCTCGCGGGCGTTTCAACACAAGCTAGACGCGCACCGGCATAATTGGTTCGGAGAGATACATCCCTCAGAAGAACTGCGAGTGTTCTTGTGTCAGCTGTTCATACCCTGGGTGTAGCTCGGGCTCAGATGAGTTGGATCGGCGTGAGGAATCTACCGCCACTTAGCTCAACTTGCCAAGTGCTGCCACAGGTGTGCCGAAGCCCGAATGCCACGATAAAAGTCGGCAATATTGAACTTCTCGTTTGGACTATGCATTCCATCGTCTTCCAGCCCCCAGCCAAGTAAGAGGCAATCGGCACCTAACAGATCAACCATGTCGGCAACGATAGGTATCGAGCCTCCTTCGCGAATCAATACCGGTGGATTGCCAAACGCTGTTTCGACCGCTTTGCTAGCCGCCGAGACGAACGGACTGTTGGGATCCACAACTACGCCGGGGCCACCATGCAAATCCACTAGTTCGCTTCGAATACCGGTAGGCGTGTTGTTGGCGACGAACTTCTCAACCAACACCTTTATTTCTGCAGGCGTTTGGTTCGGCACCAGCCGGAAACTAAACTTCGCAGCAGCGTGTGCGGGAACAATCGTCTTGCTTCCCTCTCCTTGATAACCACTCCACAGCCCATGGACATCGTACGTTGGCCGCGCCCATCGACGTTCGAGCGTCGAATATCCGGATTCACCGGTCAGGCCTTCGACACCTAAACCATCCATAAACTGCTGTTCATTGAAATCCAGTTTGGCCCACGCGTCACGCTCGACTTGTTCAAGCGGTTTCACCGAATCATAGAACCCAGGAATCTGGATTATCCCATCATCATCGATGATGCTTGCCAAGAATTTTGATAACGCGTTGGCAGGATTGTTCACCGCTCCACCGAAACTGCCCGAGTGCAAATCCTGCTTGGGGCCATGGAAGTGGATTTCAAAGTAAGCGATCCCACGTAAACCATACGTTATCGCCGGCTGGCCCTTGGAATACTGACCAGAGTCGCTGATAACGATAACGTCACAAGCCAGTTTTTCTTTCGCCTCTGGCTTCTTGAGATAGGCATCGAGTTGTTCGCTACCCATTTCCTCTTCGCCTTCGATCATGAATTTGACCTGCAGCGGTAGCTCTCCAATTTGCTTGGCCCAAGCGGACACGCTTTCAACGTGCGTCAGCATCTGGCCTTTGTCGTCAGTTGCACCCCGCGCGTACAGGTTGCCGTTCCGCTCGGTCGGTTCAAACGGCGGTGTTTCCCAAAGCTCGAGGGGATCCGGCGGCTGGACGTCGTAGTGCCCATAGACGAGCGCAACCGGCTTGCCCGGAACAGGAGCCGATTGTGCGTAAACGAGCGGCGGCCCGTCGGTTTCAATCATCTCGACCTCTAATCCGGCAGCCTTCAGAGCGGACGCCACACTGTCAGCGGCGCGCGTCATATCGCCTGCGTAAGCTGGGTCGGCGCTGACGCTTGGGATGCGAAGTAGCGATTTCAGTGTCTCTAAGCTCTGTGCCTGAGTTTCCTGAAGGTAACGATCAATTGCTTGCAAATCACTCATGATGGCGAATTATGCGGTCTTTTCAACGTCGAGTTACTTGTAACGGCACCCCGGTGTGGGGTTACAATAAATAGCGTTGTACCAATATACGCGTTTCTGCCGATTCGCGGATGAGGCAAACAGGAACAGCCATTCCTTCCCTTAGCTCAGTAGATGACATCGCGGGAGCATCCAGAATGATCAAGTCAGCAGGTGCCGTGGCAGATCCGATCACGGAAGATGAAGTAGATCCCCGTCAGAAGTCCAAACCGAAGAAACAACCGCGTTACAACGTCGTGCTTTGGGATGACCCCAACCATACATTTGACTACGTTATTCGCATGATGCAGGAGCTCTTTCGGCACGAACTCGGTCAGGCCCGGAAGATGGCTGACGAAGTTGACACTGCCGGGCGTGTCATCTGCCTAACAACCACGCTCGAGCATGCAGAACTCAAACGCGATCAGATCCGAGCATACGGCCGCGACCCGATGGCGTCACATTCGAAGGGCAGTATGTTCGCTACCGTTGAACCGGTCGCATAGTAGCGAGCAGCCTACCTCAAACGCCACGCTGCGTAAGCCAGCACTAAACCAACTTCAAACACAGTGCCTCGACCGCAAAGACGGCTCGCGATGGCGAGGAATGGCTACCTTTGGTTTGGAGATCTAGCTGAAGCAACCAAGGCTGCAGCTTGCTGGCCCGACGCAATCCCATGCGTCGGAGGCGTTTCTCCGCCTTCTGGATGTCGCCTCCCCAAAAACCACTCTTTCCGATTGCTGACGCAGCACTCATGCTGCGTCCGGTACGTTTGGATTGCAGGATCAAATTTGCTGCGGTCGCATACCGCCGGAGACTCCAAGAGACTTGGGGCACCACTGCCGCCGGGGGTTCGCCCGCGGAAAATACTTGGTTTAGCTGCTGCAGAGCATCCGCGATTCGTCCATCAGCGATCGCGTCCGCAATATCCCACATGGTGCGTGTCCGCCACGATCCAACATGTTTGGAAATCGCTTCATCCGAGATCTTGCCACTATCTTCAGCATACAAAGCAAGTTTGGCGAGTTCTTGGTGAATGAGTCCGCAGTCGATTCCCACCGCATCGACGATTGTTGTGGCTTGGCTGGCCGTCAGCTTTAGCCCGTGTTCACGCTCGGCCCACGCACGCAGCCAACGCTTAAGTTCACCAATACTAGGCGTTTTCGAACGCGGAGATGACGTTGGCACCGCACAGGTGAGCAAGCATCCCTTGCTATTGATCGCCTTGTAAAGCTTGGTGTTACTGGCCAGAGTTTGAATCTGCAGAATCAACAAGCTGCCAGGTGCGGCAGTGCTAGACCACTTCTCAATCGCATCGCGACTTGATTTGATTAAACCATCTGCAGCCTTGACGACCACAACGCGCATCGCATCTGCTTCGAACAATGACAGTGTGGCTAGTTCGTCGTGAACGTCGATCCACTTACACTCCTCGCCGTCAAAGAACTTCACATCGTCGGTTTCAAAACCGGCAAGTTGCAGAAGTGTGTTGACGGTTTCTCTCCGCAAGAAGCCGTCACTGCCAACGGCACCAATGACCGCCGGCAGCGAAGCGGCATTGGCTGCGGGGAGTTTGCGATCAAGCAAAAGATCGAAGCAGTGAGTCGGCATCAATTCGCGTTCCGTGGCGCTGGAGCTTCTATTCCGAAATCCGATAAAGTGCTTTGTCGCTACGCAGTAGCAGAGTGTTCTCGTAGACTGCAAAACTGGCAAGCGTTCGCTCACCCAATTCGTTGGTATGGAGAATCTCGGGGTTCGCCGCTGAAAGGTCGATAACCGAGCAAACGCCTTGCTCATCTTGCAGTAGTAATCTGGTGCCGTAAAGCACCGGAGAAGCCGAGAAATTACCGCCGACTCGCAACTTCCACTTGAGATCACCCGAGCTTGAATCTAGACAACTCGCAATGCCTTTATCACTCACCATCGCAACGCTTCCGCCCAGAGCGATCAGCGAGGGGGTGTGCGGGACAGACGTCTTCTCTTTCCACTTCAAATGCGTTTCGGTTACGTCACCGCTGCCAGTCGGATCGATGGCCAGCAGGCTAGGGCGATTGTAGCCGGTCGCAACAAAGACCAACCCAGAGTCAACGATAGGCCGGGGAATCACAGAATAGCCATCGTAGCGGACACGCCACAGCTCGCTACCGTCAACGGGATCCAAGCTCTGCACCACATTTGACCCCGGCAAAATAAGTTGTTCTCGGCCACCAAGGGTAGCAAGCAGCGGCGTACAGAAAGAAAACTTTCTCGAGGCTTCAACGTCACGCGTGGTTTCCCATACCACTTTCCCAGTGTGCTTATCTAGTGCAGTAACCACCGCCGTGTCCTTTCCATCACGCGAAAAGATCAGCAAATCGCCAGCGAGCGCGGGTGAGCCGCCATTTCCATGGACAGGACTGTAGCTCAAGCTTTCATTCTTCCAAATCGTCTCACCCTCTAAGGTCAGGCAAGCAGTGCCCAAGTGCCCAAAATGCAGGTAAATCCGGTCGCCTTGAATGATTGGTGTTGGACTTGCATGCGAGTTTTTGCTGTGAATTCGCGGTGCGTCCGTGGACTGGACCAGAACGGTTCGCGTGTCCAACATCGAACCTGTGTTTGCATCGAGAGTAATCAAGTTCAAATCGAATGCTGTCGCGCCTGAGCCACCGTCACTTCCGCTCTGCGGGACTGCCGCGGTCAGATAAACCTTCTGACCCGAGACGACAGGACTAGACCAGCCTTGCCCTGGCAGCTCAGTTCGCCACAGTACGTTCTCAGTCGCCGACCACTTGAGCGGAATCGACTGGCCGCGAAGGATGCCGTCACGCTGAGGACCACGAAATGCAGGCCAGTCGGCCAGTGCAATTGAAGATGTTGACGCTAGCGCAGCGAGAATCCCTACGGTCGTCTTCAAAATACTCATCTCTCAGGCTTATCCCTTGGAAAACGTGTGAGGTCCGACTTCAGCAGCGTTCAGCATCGCGTGCTTGACCCGTGCTAGATCTTTAGATTCAGCACTTCATTGTAGTTTGGAAAACAGGGACAGATTTAAGTGGTCATAACATACGGCCGATCGAAAACGCCGCGTTTATTCTCATGGCTAGCCAGCCTCTCCGCAGGACCCGCATTCCGCAGGACTCGCTTCCGCTACTACTGCGAAGTACCATCTTGCGACTCCGTCCACACCTGCATGCGTCCCAGGCCGACGGTTACCTCACGCCTCGACAGTCAGCCGGCTTTTCCCAACGTAGGGCTGCAGAGCTACCGGGACATGGATCGAACCATCGGATTGCTGATGGTTTTCTAACAAGGCAATGATGGCGCGGCTGATTGCGATTGCCGTACCATTCAGCGTATGAACAAAGTGTGTTCCCTTTTCGCCTTTCTTCTTATAGCGAATGTTAAGTCGCCGAGCCTGATAGTCGGTGCAATTGGATGTACTCGTCACCTCTCCCCACTCGCCACCTTCACCGCGTCCCGGCATCCAGGCTTCCAAGTCATACTTGCGGTACGCTGGCCCACCAAGATCACCGGTAGCAGTATCAACCACGCGATACGGAATCTCGAGTGCATCGAACAGCTCGCATTCAACTTCACGAAGTTCTTCGTGTAGAGCCGTGCTCTGATCGGGCAATGAAAATGCAAACATCTCGATCTTCGTGAACTGGTGTACGCGATACAAACCTTTCGAAGCGCGGCCTGCAGCTCCTGCTTCGGTGCGGAAACAGTGACTGATGCCCACCAATTTCATCGGCAGTTCCTCACAATCCAACACTTGGCCACTCATCATCCCGCCCAAAGTGATCTCGGCTGTCGCTACGAGGTTCAAGTCCGTGTTTTCAATTGAGTAAATCTGAGTCTCTGGGCCACGCGGCATGAAACCAATGCCATGCAGGATGTCCGTATGTGCGACATCTGGCGTGGTGATCGGAATAAAGCCTTTGTCGATCAGCATCCTGACGGCAAACTGCTGCAGCGCCAAATCAAGCAAGACTGCGTCGTTACGTAGAAAGTAAAAGCCAGACCCGGCAACCCGTGCACCAGCCTCAAAGTCGATTAAGTCGTGCTCGGTGCCAATTTCCAGGTGGTCTTTGGGATTCGTAATCTCAGGAATCGGCGTCCGCCCGCGACTCAGCTCAAGGTTCGATTTGTCATCCGCGCCGACTGGCACGTCCGGATGCGTCATATTTGGGATATGTGTCTGTACCGCCAGGATCTGCTCATCAAGCTTGTCATGCTCTGCCTGTGCCGCGTCCTTCTCCTCGCGAAGCTTGCGCCCCTTTTCCTTGAGTTCTTCGCGCTCTTCAGGACTAGCCGCTTTGCCAATTTTCTTACTGGTTTCATTCGCCAGACGGTTGAGCTCTTGCGCTTCAGCCATTTTGGCGCGCCGCTGTTGCTCTAGGCTGACAAGCTGATCGATGTCCGCACTAGCCCCCCGCAACTCGCAATTTCGTTTGACGGCATCCTTATTCTCAACAATGAATTTGCGATCCAGCATGGTCGGTTCGATATTCTCTAGTGGCCAATTTGGTACTTCATCGACCGGAGGACTGTGGAACGCTGGTCCGCAATCGTCTTTGAACAACTGATGACAATTGCTCTGCTCTGGTCCCGAGGCCCAAGTGTCAATAAATCGGAAGGGAAATCTGATACGGAAGATCTGTCGGGGGAACCTGTTGCAACGGGTTTATCGCCGCTGGTGCATTCAGATTCACTCCCGATTGTCAGCATGAAGGCCGACATTTTGGGCTGATTTTAGCCCAGAAAAGGAATTTGCAGTAGAACCGCCAGCTGGCCCTTGCGAAGAGCGTTTTTGGAACGCCTGGTTGCCAACCCGGTAAATGTGCCACGGATTGGCCCAACGTTAGCTTCCAACAATCTCAGCACGAGCGGCAGAAACCTCGTCCCAGAAAGAGACGAACTCCGAATGATGCTGTAGCGTCTCGTCAGAAAACACGCTCTTGAGCAGGATCTCTTTTTGCTCGTTAAACCGAGTGAGATCTTTTTCATCGTTTGGCTTGAAGATCGGCGCTGGCTTATCGTAAACAATCGTCGCTCCATCTTTGCCAGCAGTGTGGTACTGGGACAGACCGAGAATTCGGTCTGACACATAGAGCGCCTCATTCAACTCGTGTGTCACAATCAAAATCGTATGGGGTTCGGGCTTCCCGGCTGCCCGCGCCTTCAAATTCTCTTCATATAACTGGAGCAGCATCAATTGAAGGCTCTCCCGGGTGGATTCATCGAGTGCTCCAAATGGTTCGTCAAGCAGCAGCAGTTTGGGGCGCATGATCAGTGCCTGAGCAATCGCGACACGCTGGCACATGCCGCCAGATAGCTCCGATGGATACTTCTGCTTTGCCTGCCCAAGCCCCACCCGGTCCAGCAACTGACCGGCTCGCAACAAGTATTCCGCCTTTGTTTTGCGATACGCCGGAAAGTTGAATATCCGATGCGGGATCGTGGTTTCATCTAACGTTAGCCCAAACGCAACGTTTTGTTCGGCAGTCAAAAACGGGAAGAGTGAATAGCGCTGGTAGACAATTCCACGATCTCGATGCGGCTTTCGGTACGGCTTGCCATCCATCAGCACTTCGCCACCTTTGGGAGGGTGCGTACCTAAAATCGCGCGCAACAACGTTGATTTGCCACTGCCGCTCGGCCCTACCAAGGCACAGATCTGGCCACGTCCGATGCGCAAGTTGACGTTACCCAGAACTTTGTTTTCCCCAAACCACTGACTGACACCGCGACACTCCAGCACGATATCGTCGGTTTCGTAGTCGAGTTGTGGGCTAGTTGCATCGGGACGAGTCATTGTCTCTCACTCGTGTAATTTGGTAGCCGTAGAAAGCCTGGGAGTGGGCGTCGATTTTGTACTTCAGTGACTTTGTATTTCAGTGATTTTGTACTTCAGTGATTTCGCTTAACCGGCGACCAAAGGCATTACTCGCGCGTGCGCCTTCCGGCTAACGGTCAAAGATGGATCATGCGTCTGGTACGTGGGCCGGAACAAGTAAGTGCATTCAATGCCGTAACTTCAGTCGAAACGTCGCTGCTGGCTCTGGCGGCACAATGCGAAATCGCATAGAAGCCACTTACGCCGATGGGGCAGGATTGGTTTCGACCTTGTTAGTGGCCTCCATGCATAATCCGGTTCAAACAATCAATTGCGGCCAGGAAAAACCCGTGATGGCAGTATCGACCTTCGGGAACCATTTAAGGTTGCGAAAACCACTGCAACGGAAACCACTTGCGATGACGCTGCGGCCAAGCGTTACCTCTAGTCACCGAACCAGGGACACAGCCGCCGTCGCAACCAAATCAGGAAGTAATCTACAACCAGTCCAATAATGCCGAGCAATATCACATAAACAAACACGACCGTCATGTCGGTTCTTTGGAAAAACAACTTGAGTCGATAGCCGACACCTGCACCGGAGACAAGCCACTCTGCAGCTACCAATAAAACCACCGCAGGCCCAATTTGCAAACGCACCGCGTCGAGAACACGCGGCAGTACTTGGCGCCAGATTACGTTCCAAATCAACTCAAGCTGGCTCGCACCGAGCGTATACGCCTTGAATATCAGCTCCTCGGGTACATCCTTCCGAACCGCAGACGAAATCGCTTGCGCGAGGCTCGGTAACATCCCAAAGATGATGATCGCAATGTACATCGAAAAGTTGATTCCGATGAGCACGAAGAAAATTGGTAAGACTGCCGTCGCAGGTACCTTAGACAGGAATGCTAGTGGAGGCATAAAGAAGGCGTCAACTGGATCGAAACACCCCATCAACAAACCAAGCACGACGGACGCAATGACGCCCAATACCAACGCCACAATTAGCCGTACGCCGGTCGCATAGAAATCCGAATAGAGCCACGTAACCTTACGCTTGAATGCACCTTGCGGGGTAATCGCCCGGAGGAATCCGTCTTGATACAGCATCGATAGACTTGGGACGGTTCGATCTTGTTTATCTGGATTCTCAATCAGACCCTGGAAGCGTGCCTCCTCGGCTTGCAAGTCTACCTGCTGCGCGGACAGGCGAGCGTAATCCGGCGAATTCGAGTCAAAATCACTCAACCGAGATTCAAGATCGGTCAATTGCTTTTGAACTTTTTCAAGTTGCTCGCTGGCGGCACGTTGAGCAGCCTGACGTGCAGCGGTTTGGCGGCTGGCGGCCAACCAACCGTACAGCAAGATCATCGTCGCAATCGATGCCGCCCCGAGAGCCAATCGTGTTCGTGGTGAGATTGGCTGTCGGATCAAAGTGCTTTCCTCATTACCGCCGAAGCTTCCACTAGCGAGCAGAAGGCGTATCCGTCCCCTCTGCGCGGTTGTTCGGTTCGCAGCGGTTTGTCTTTGCGCAGCGGCCGTTTACTGTGCAGCTGCCGCCCGCTACCTGGCTGCTGCACACTGATGACGAGAGCGGTTCAGCGACGCAGCGCTGCACGTGCTACTACAGCGTATCCAAGATCGAGGCATCGAACTGTAGTGCGGCTGTTGCATCACCGTCGAAAGTATAAGTTGGGTCCTTCACGAGCCCCTGTTCGACGCAGAACTTCTCAACAACTTCCATCGTTTGCTTGAATTCATCGCTGGCCATCAGCTTCTTGGCGTCTTCCGCTGTTTTGTAAAACTGCGTCTGCTGGACAACCTTTTTCATGTCTTCCAGCCCAAGCTGCGAAAACTTTTTGCCAACTTCAACCAAGACTTCGTCACCACGTTCTTCGCTGGCCATTTCCGCATTCATTGCGTAGAAGACGTCAGCCACGGCCGCCATGAACTTGTCAGCACCTTCTTTTTCTTGAGACTCAGCAGCCACTACAACCATGTCAACGATTTCGCCAGGTATCTTGCTGGAATCGAACAGAACTTTGGCGTCGGCACGATCGTTAAGCGTCTGCAACACAAACGGATTCCATACCATGATGGCCTGGTGAGTTTCCTGATTTCCGCTCATCGCGGCTGCTGCGATCGCTGGATCTTGGTTTGTGAATTGATAGTCGCCAGGCTTTTGATCGCCACCCGTTTCTTTGGCGATCTCCTCGATGCAACGAGCGAAGCAATACTGCGAGACGGTGCCCTCCAATCCGTAGATCTTGTGATCCTTGAGCGCGTCTAGGTCATCGATCCCAACAACAATGCACGCGTCCGCGCCTACACTTGTGCTAGTCGGCAAGAAGGCAACTCCACTTCGGCTAGGACAAATAATTAGGGCATCCATGTTCGTCATGCAGACCGCATCACAGTTGCCCGAAGTGTATCTATTCAAGCAGGTATCATAAGTCGCTTCCTCGAGCACGATATCGACTCCGTGCTTCTCTTCGAGCGAACCCATCTTACCCTCTTCCTTGTCAACCAACCCAAGTTCATGGGCGACACCAAAGACCGACCAACTTGGATATTCGCTCCAAGCAAGTGTAAATGTTGGTGTATCTTCCGGGGTAGGCTTTGAGCCGCCGACAGAATCCGATTTTGAATTGTTGCACCCGGACAGCAACAGGGCCGAGCACATGCAGGCTGCGAGATAGAGTCGAATTCTCACGAGTTGTGTTCCTTGTGGTGGAGGTAATGTTGGATTTGGGAAAGCAGCATCCGGCGAGCAACCGAGCGCTAGCCTTTGGCCTCAAATGTTCGCTTCGTAGCGGTACCGGCGGCTAAGCTTCCGGAATTTGCGTGTCTTGCTGCGGGGTATCGGTTGACCCGGGTTCTTTCTGCGACAGACCAATGAGTGCGTCGAATTCATCATCGGCTTCACTGGTCTGAGCGTATTCGAGAAACTCTGCCTCAGCGCGTTGAGTATCCATTCCGGCCAATTCGCGACTGATGCGAGCGTTGGCACTGGCCTTTTGTCGCAGTTCACGCAATTCGCGCAGTTCTTCGCTGGTGCGATCGTTCGATAACCCCGTCATCATATCTGCGATTTGCTTCTCTTCGGAAGCGGACAAGATGTCGGCGACCGCGTCGTGCTTTTCTTCTTTTAGTTTCTCCAGGTCCCGCATCAGACTTTGTATCTGAGTCTTGTGACCACTGACGTTTGCGACCAACTGCTTTAGGTCGTCGTCGATCTCACTGGCACGTTGCTGTTTCTCGCTCAACGTGCTTGAAAAGTCCTTGAAAGCCGCCTGGCACTTGATGTAGTCCGGGTCGCTCTTAACCGCGGTCACATCGCCGTTGTATTTATCGACCAACTTTTTCGCTTTGGCAGCTGCCCCACCTTTGAGCTTTTCTAGCTTTTCGATCTCCTCAGTCAGGCCACGCAAGCGTTCCTTCTTGCTTTCCTCTTGAGCGATCATTGCGCTGACAGCATCTTTGTACTGATTCAATCGCGAGCGTTTCTCTTCGATCACGCGATCGTAGTTGGCTGACACAACGCCAGGATTCATGCGGAGCGTTTCACTCGCCTTGTTGACGCGGAACGTCATCAAGTACCAAACGGCACGAAAGTACTTTCCAACAGCTTTGAACATAGGGGAATTTGCCTCAGCTTATTCGTTAACAAATGATTCGTAATCGTTTGAGTTTTTGCCCAAGTTTCTCATGCGTTCCTCGGTCCGCTTGGCCACTCGCATTGTTTCGTCCAGTTCGTCGCGGAGTTCCGCCAAGTCGAATTGTTTGTCAGCTCGCACCAGCGAGCGAAAGTGGTCCACGGTTTCGCCAATTCGAACGATCGTGGCTTCTATTTCTTTCAAAAAATGCTCGCGTTGCTCGAGCAAGCTGTCTTGGGTGGAGCCGCTCAGCTTTTGAGCACGCTCCCATAAGTTATACGACTGTGCAAGTTGTTCGACAGCCGCATGAAATATTTGGCCCACCTTTTCGCGAACTTGGGCGCTGCGAAACTGCGAGCCGTATTTAGCCGCCTCGGTCTCAAAGTCGTCGCGCAACGATCTTAGCAGAGTCAAATAATCTTGTGTCCGGTGGTCCCGGTCAGTCCGCAGCTTGGCGGCCAGATCGTCCAGCTGCCGGTTTTCCTCGCGAACCCGCTTGTCCAGCTGGGCCTGCATGGCAGCTTCAGTAATATCCTCAACTTTGAATATCATGCGAGTCAGCATCCAGCCCACACCGCCCAAAACTCCCGCAACGGCCGCTCCGGTCAGATAAGTACTCCCACCGGTTGCCCATGAAAGCAAGCCCGCACTAATTCCTCCCACGATTGGCAGCACCACACTCGGGG
>DNPC01000656.1 GCA_003501565.1 Planctomycetaceae bacterium
AACGGCCGTGGCAATCCTCTTCGTCGTATTTTACTTTCGAGAGCTTCTTTCCGGTGGAGCCAACCTGCCGATCCGCTCGCCCAATGCTTACAACGGAATCGTCTGGATCCTCCTGTATACGAAGTGGGACTTGGTGAGCCTCTATTTCTTCCACATGTTCTTGCTAGTCGTCCTGCTTGCGTATGGCATGATCAACTACGACAGGTTTCGCGTCCCATTGCGGTCTGGATTGATCGCTCTCGCCGTGACAATAGCATTGGCCTCCTCGCTGCCTCACCTGAATCCTATGGTCTTGTCCTGGAAAGCCAGCCTGGGAGCCGCTCCGGCAAGCCTAGTGGTCAGCGTTGTCGGCTGCTTGGTAGGTGCGCTGGCCGGCGCGGCTTTCGCCCCACTGGCAAAACGCAAGATCCCTACAAAGCCCGAAGCAACGGACAGCGAGTCGAGCGAACTGCAGGCTATGCAGCACCAGCCTGCAGACTCACAATCTGGTTCAACAATAGCAACAGACGAACCTACAAACACGGTTGATCAAGATAATGCACCTTACAAGCCACCTGCAACAGACACTTCGTGGCCCGAAACTCCCGCTGCCGACCTCGAGAAAACTGAACTATACGGTGCATCATCACGAGAGCCCAGCAACAAATCGGACGTGGTTCTCAGTCTGGCGCTTGTGGGAGCCGCATTGGGATCCGAAGCAGTACTGATGGTAGCGGTCGCAAGCCTGCTAACATTCGGCCTTGAAAGAATCATCCGGAGTGGACTCGCCAAACCGGGTTTCTGGCCTGCAACACTACACGTGTTTGCGGTCACCACCGTATTGCTGGCTTGCTGGTCAGCCGCCCAACGTGGTTTGTCACTCTTGATTGCGAACACTATCGGCGGCTAAGTATTCAGCCGATCATCGCTAGCTCACTAGCACGTTGCCAACCTTACTCGACGGCCGCACGGCAACCTTACGCGACGGCGGCACGGTAGGTATACAGGACGCCGACTGCAAGAATGAGCATCGCGCGAATATAAGGCCAAGGCAACTGAGCCAGGCGACTTTTGTGATTGGCAAACCGATCGCCAAACCGTTGAACCAGCAGTCCCACCAAAGTGAGTGAACAAGCAATGCCCGCAGCAAATAACGCGATAACCGTATACGCCGCAACCGGAGCGCCCGTCGACATACTGGTGAAGTAGGCCGCCAGCGCGGAAGGGCAGGGGAGCAGTCCAAAGGCTACGCCCAGCAGGGCGCTCATCGAATAGCTTCGCTTCTTTTGCACGCTACTCCGTGCCGCCGCCGAACCACAGTCCTTCGCATGCTGGTGGTGTTTGCAGCCACACTTGGTCGGTTTGGCTCGAATCGCTGCAAGCAGCATCCATCCCCCAACTACCAGGACAAGCAGCCCGCTCAGCCACTGCATCGCTGAAACTGCGGTCGCATCCTCGTGGTGGTGATCCCCCGTAACGGCGTGCTGGGTCAGATGAACGACAATCGCAATTCCGATCAGCGATACCGAATGAGCGATCCCACTCGATAGCCCCATAACCATGGGATGCCAGAACCCGCGTCGACCGGATAGGTAAACCAGCATGGCCGTCTTTCCGTGACCTGGCTCCAGTGCGTGGACCGCCCCCAGGAAAAACGCAAGGCCCAGAGTAATTTCGTGTGCGTGAGCGTGCATATGCTAGGTCGCGTCGATCGTTTCAGCCCCGCGGAAACCGCGGAAGAAAATCTGAGGTTGTCCAGTTTCAGACAGCCAGACAAGTCGTGGTCGCAGGAGACGACCGATTAGCTGACAGAAGCTTCGGTGGCGAGGAGCCTGCTCATCCTACGATTTTGTAATCGAAAGAGTTGAGGAGAAGCTCGACAGGCAATCTCATTCTAATTGCGAGTGATTTAAATACCTCAACTTTGGCACCAGCTGCTTGTTCGGACAGTCGGATATTGGTTGTTGTTTGACGGGAAACCCACATAGAACGATTGAGCAGTCTTATGGGGGGGTATAACCAACTACCCGGAACAGCATCGGCTTGGCTGATCATCCATTTTCCACCTCAACAGCGCCTGACGCGGTGGTCACAATCCGAGACGCAGATGCTTCTACGCGGTTACTTCTGTGGGGCTAGGAGGGAGCGTTTGTATTGACAAAGACTGCCTTGCTAGTCACCGTATAGTGTGACAATCTCTACGATTCGCACGATGTCTACAAACTGACTTTCAATCTCACGATGCCAAGCCTGGTCCGAGCGCTGATCACTGCCTGTACCGTTGCGATAATCGCACTCGGGCAGATTCCTGCGCTCGTCCACAAGTCGAATTGCTGCTTCGAGACGGTGCAGCGAGATGATAATGCATCCTGCCACGCTTGCTGCTGCTTTTGCTCCGAGACTAATGCTGAGCAACCGGCTGAGGCTCCGCCGCCTGATCACAACGAAGATTCTTGCCACATCTGCCAGTCTGTGTACTCGGCGTTTTCGCATGATGTTGCCACGCCCGAGGTTCGATTCTGCGAGGCTTGCAGTCAGTTTGTCGCCTTCGCGAATCCAATTCAGCCGCGATCATGCGACTTCGAATTTCCAAGCCCGCGTGGACCGCCTGCTGTTTAGCGGCCAAGGTTCCATCTCTGCAACAACCGCATGGTAGCTATTCGCTATCTGGATACTTCGCAGCGGTTGGGCTGATTTCTCTGCCGCTTTAGTAACGTCGGATTCTCCGTCTGCCCGAATGTTGTTCGGGCAGACTTACATGCTCCGCCGTGTCAATGGTGATTAGGTCAGACGGTCCGACCAACCTTAGGCCGAGTGGCTATTCACGGTGGGGCGCCTAAGCGACGCCTGTTTTGATGATTCTCTCATACGACTGTCCGCCCGCCGGTTTGTCGTAGAAATTGCGAAGGGAACGCAATAGTGAACAAAGACTTTCGTGCTCAACTTCGTCAGCGCACCGGCTTTACTCTCGTCGAGTTGCTGGTCGTGATCGCGATCATTGGTGTACTAGTTGGCTTGCTCCTACCTGCAGTCCAAGCAGCCCGCGAGGCGGCTCGACGCATGCAGTGTGCAAACAACCTCAAGCAGCTGGGGCTCGCAGTCCACAACTACGAATCTGCCCACAAGGCCTTCCCGTTGACGACCACAGGTCCGAGTAGCCAGACGCCCCATCTCGGGAACGGCTTCTACAGCTGGATGGCCATGGTTCTGCCGCAAATTGAGCAAGGTCCGCTCTACAATTCGATTCGTTTTGAAGAGCCAATGGTGGATCCAAAGAACTTTACGGCTAGCCGCGACTACCGACTGCTCACGATCTCCGACACCCATCCGAATGCATTGCAGGCTGCAACGCAGATTGGCACGCTTTTGTGCCCGTCAGATGGCTTCAATATGACCAGCACGCTAGGCAGTGGAAACGCCGCTCCGGGCTCGTACGCCGGAAACATCGGCTGGGTCCGAGGAACGACTGGCATCGGAGGCAATTCGGCAGCCCTAACGAAGTCCAACGGTGCTATGCCCTTCGTCAACCCGGTGGGTCCAGATCCATGGCAAGTCCCCAAGATCAATTTCGGTAGTTTTTCGGACGGGACTGCGAACACGACGCTGATCGCTGAGCGGCTTATTAACAGTGCCGAAGGTGTGCAAGGCACCTTCGGGATAATGCTTCAAGGCCCGACGAGTCCAGCTACCCTGTCTTATTGTGCGGGGTCGGGCAGCCGCGAGCGAAGCCTTGAACGCTGGAACATTTATTGCATGGGCGTTACGACCGCCGATCCGACGTACACGCTCCCGCATGGACGCAGCTGGATCTCAGGTTGGACACTGGCTGCCAATCTGTACATGCACGTGATGCCCATCAACGCTAGAAACTGCCATCTTTACGGTGGCGAAGACGACGGCTCGAACATTGTTTCGGCCAGCAGTAATCATGTCGGTGGTGCACAAGCAGCGTTCGCCGACGGCCACGTCACCTTCATAAGCGATACTGTGGATCAAGTTGTTTGGTGGTCCATCGGTTCGCGAAACGGCGGTGAAGTGACAGATCAAATTCCATAATTTTCAGTGACTTACAACTCTTGGAGAATGAAAATGAAACTGAAAACACTGGCTACTTGTGTAGCCTTAATTTCGTGCTGCACGACGTTGCGTGCTGCCACCGTTTACACTTCCGGCCATGCCGATATCGGTGTGGGCTGGGAAGTCGGCGAGGGCCTGCACATCCACTTGCATGCTGAAGATCCGCTTGGCACTTTTGGCGGTGGGACCATTCCAGCAGGCGAGCATGATGCTGACAGATATGTAATCGGAGTGCCGGACAACTTTACTTTCACGAGGCCAGCCGGCTCCCAATGGGATTTCCTTTCGCAAAACGCTGGCGACACGATTTATTTCCTACCAGCGACCGAAGACACTTCCAACCCAAAACCGTTCCTAGGTATTGCTACAGAAGAGCTTGATGCAGCCGAAGGCTGGACAACCGACGTGACTTGGGCGTTCGATTCAATCACAACGGTTTTTGGAGACCCATCCGCCTATTCGATTTACTCTGTCGTAGGTGACCAACCGAATCAGATTCTCGCGTCTTCGCTCGATACGACCAATTCGGATGAATGGACGCAGGCGCCCGGCACCCACAACCACTTCAACATGGGTTTCAATGCCGAGGGACTGTACGAAGTCACTTTCTCAGTGTCCGCTGTTAATGCAGGCGGTGGGACTTCTGGCATCGCCGCCGGAACCTACAACGATACGGCCACCTTCCGTTTTGCAACGGGTGGAGCAATCGCCGCCGTTCCAGAACCAAGCGGTGCACTTCTGCTGGGTCTATGCGGCGTAGCAGGTCTCGTTCGTCGCCGGCGTAAGTAAGAGTTCGCGAGGCAGAGCTTCCGTGCGCTCACTGCAGGCTGGTTATGGCGCCGCGTTATCGCGAGCCGTGACCAGCCTTTTTTCGTTCAAAGGTCGCTGAACTTTTGCGGCCCATAAGCCTTTTCTACGCGAGCAATGCGAACCTGGTAGTCCTCGTACCATTGCGATTGCCCCAAGCGCTGCGCGGACAAGTGCTCTGAATTCGCCTTCCAATTGGCGATGGCAGCTAAATCAGACCAATAGGAAACGGTGATCCCGAGACCATCTGAACGCGCACTCTCGATCCCCAAGAACCCCGGTTGTTTCGCTGCCAGCTCAACCATAGCATCTGCCATCGTTGCGTAACCTTCAGCGTCTGTTTCCGTTCGCTCCGAAGTGAAGATAACCGCGTAGTAGGGCGGCTCAGGCGTTTTGGCAATTTGCGTCATGAGGGCTTCGTTCGAAAAGTAGTGGTCTAGGAGGACACCGGCACTAGGAGTACCACAGACTCCTTGATCGTCCTCTCCCAAAGATACCTGCACCAGTATCTAACCATCTCAGCCGCACATCAACTCAGCAACGCTACCCAATCCCTTTTGTTCCGCGCGGGCTATTTCAATCTGCTTTCAACAAAACGCAACATCAGTGAGTGCGAGTCTTGGTCCAGCGTTTTCAGATCCGCCTGATCAGAGGGACTAAGTTCACGTGCCGGGTGAGGCTGCGTTTCGGATGGACCACGCTCGCCAGACACTGCGATCGACAGACGATCATAGAGGCGCCGATACTTTTGTCGCGCCGTTTTGAATTGCATACGAACGCGGGCCGCTTCTGCCAGCTGTAGCTGACCAACCAATGCCGCCGTGGTCGCGTCACCAGAGGCTAACGCCTGCTCGACGACGACGTCCAGGCTCGGGGCAGGAGTCGCATCCGCTGGGATCCCCTTGAATCGTTCGCGGGCCAGCAGTAAACCGCAACCAGCAAAACAACATACGATAACAGCGATCTGCACCATTGTCTTCACCGAGCTACGGCTCGCTTCGCTGCGCTGGCTAGCGCTGTCAGCATTTTCAGGCGATCGCTCCCAGGTCACCGCGGTCCCCAGGTTCGTGTTGCTCGAAAATTCAGCTTCTGGCGATGCATGCAGCGCACGCGGTGGGGCGGGCTCAGGCCTTGGGTCTACGTCGATTTCCAGCGCTAGGACAAGGTCATCCAATTGCAATAGGTCCGAGTCCGGCCAATGCACCACCTCGCCAGGGGACAGCAGCATACTCCCAATCGTAATCTGCTGGTCGCTGCGGTTATGAACACGATAATTGGGAGCGCAGAATTCAATCGTTAGTGCGTGCCCATCGACGCGAGTATCTGGCAGCACAATATCACAGGCAGGATCGCTACCCACCCGCACTACTTTTTTCTCGATCCAATGCGTCGAACCGGAGGCAGTTCCGGATTGCACAATAAGTCGCGCTCCCATCACCTATCCCTTTCACTCTAACCAAAAACGCTCATCACAGCGGGCAATAGAATTGGTGCGATAATGACAATCAGGCATGCGATCATGATCAACATGCCTGGGAATACGATTTGCACTTCAGCTTCCGCCGTTGCTTTTTCGCCCCATTGAATACGTTTCAATCGCATCTGCTCTGCTTGGTCGGACAATATTGTGGACATAGGCGTCCCAAGTTCTTCCCCCTTGTTGATGGCATAAACCAGTTCTCCGATATCTGCATCAGGGAATCGGCTACGGAATCCCAACAAGGCTTCTTTGCGAGTTAGCCCCGCGTCGATCTCACCGAGCGTTACGGCCAGTTCTTTACACAGCGGGTGTGTAGGGTTTTCTGCGACGACCGTTCGCAAACTCTGCTCAAAATTACCACCAGCCTGAATCATCAAAGCCAATTGATCTACCAACATTGGCAGACGACCACGCACAATCCTGGCATGTTTCTCACGCTGAGCGTGAACCGCACGCACCGCCAAAATTGGGTAACCAATCAATACACCGATCGCGAAACAGATCGCCAAGACGTAGTAGCCAGTGATTGAGATAAACACCCCAATAGCCAGCGCCACCAATGCCCCCTCAACGATCTTCGTGGCTTTGAATTCGTTTGCGTACCAATCCGTCATGGAGCCGGAGTGCCGTAGCGCGTGCGCCAATCCTCCTTCGTCATCCTTGTCCGAATAGCCTAACCAGCCGCCCAGTTCAAGAATCAGCGGCTCAAACCACCGGTAGACGGCACTACTCCTCCTGATGCTTGCTAGACGTGCCAGTTCATAGCGATCTCCGCTCGCGGCTCGATTCGACGTAACGACATGACACAGCCATACAGTGAAAGTTGCAACACTTCCACCGGTAAGGCCAAGGCTGAGGGCCAACAGAATTGAACGATCCAGTTGCATCTAATCTTCGTTTGTTTGAGGTTGCAGGGAAGACCATTACCCACACTTGCGACGAAACCTAACTGGACGCGTGTAGTTTTTCAGCCAGCCGCAATGATCCGGCGCTAATCGCGTGTGGGCGGCTCGGGAAATTCTGAATAGTCCTCGCGGTCGCGATAGAGTTCGATTCCGCCCGTTTTCGCGTTTGCGAAAGTGAAGTCGTTTCCGCCACGTAGCCGGTATGTGATCTGCTTGCCCGAACGCTCAAAGCGGATCAGCCACAGCTGGTTTTCACGGAACGTCTGGCTCTCACCAGGATTCATCGTGTATCGAAAACTCCGACCACCAAGCACCAACTCGTACTCAACCTTTGTCGGTCCGCCTTGAGGACAACGGATCTTGATCTCTTTACCGTTGTGATCGGGTGGCGCAATTGGCGGATCGCGGTAGCTCTGCGGCGAACTATAAACCGTACTGGGTGTTGTCCCTTGGTAGTAGCTACGCGGCGAGGTTTGCGTGGGCGTATAGGGTTGAGGCTGGCTGCCATTTGGCCGCCCTTGAAAAAAGGCGTCTGGATTGAATCGATTCCGATTATTCTGCGGCCCGCCTTCACTTGGGATCGAACTGCGAGTTCCCATCTGATTTCCCGGTCCTTTTTGTGGTGGCTGCGGTCCAATCCGCGGTATTGATCGCTGGACTTCCTGTCGTAATTGTTCACCAACCTGCGAACCGATTCTGTCAAGCAACGACTGAGCTTTCGCCTGCACCGGCAAAAAGAAACAGACTAGAACAAGAAATCGAACACCGCCGATTGCATTGCTCCTAGAACTTCTTCCATTCAAAAAGTGAATCAATATCCGATGCATCGCAAACCTTCCTTTTTTGATTTTTGCTGGCCTCTTTTGCGAGCTTTGCAACTCGCGATCTTTAGCTATTTCTTGTCTGAGCGCGTCTTACTGTGTTGGCGGTAGCTCGAACACTTTCTGCTGCTTCGACTTTGCGGGTGCAAATGCGACTGGATAAAACTGCTGCCGCGCCATTTCACGCACTGCGTCGAGCCACGCCTGCGAGACTTCTTCAGCATTCAGCAGTGAATCCGGCTGATCTGGCTGAACGTCTGCGTTTGGATTTGCCAGTACTTGAGCAATCCCGGCGGCAGAGAAACCTACATTCCCAACAGGATCCGGAAGGTCAGCTTGTTGTAGTGAATTGGACGAAAAGAAGATGGTCGCCATCTCAGGTGCGGCTAGGTCCAATAGTGGATTCCGGATCTGGGGCGAAACCGCCGCCCGAGTTGGATGTAGATCGAGAAAGAGCAGTCTTTGGCAACTTGGCAAATCAGCGTGTATCGTCTTGGTGAATTCGCGCCACGAAACGGCAGTAGAACGCGGGCGGTCGACAGCTACCTCATGAGTGCCTAAGTAGAAATTGTCTGTTGAGTCCACGAATCCGTGTGCGGAAATGTAAATTGCGACTGTATCACCGACCTCGGTCTGATCGATCAACCACTGGAGACCATCCAGGATACCGGTCCGAGTTGCCTGGTCGTCAGTCAACACATGGCTACGAACTTCGTTGTAGAGTTTGCCACCGGCCTGAGTTTTGGCGGTAGCCACAAAGGCCTGCGCATCACTTGCCGCAAGCGGCAGGTTTGCAAATTGGGGCGTTGCCTGGTACTCGCTGATGCCAACCGCTAGCACATTTAGGTTCGCTGACTTCGAAGCAGTACCTTGCGCTTCCGGTTGCGGTGCTGCATAGACGTAGACGGATTGAGCAAATGAGGTCGCCCTTTCATTGGAAGCGATGATCTCCAGATCGTTTCGTCCGCTTGCCAACGCGACTGGCATGTCAATCTGCATTTCTTGAGCGGCCGGATCGGTGGGTTTCAGGACTGCTTGGGAAACGCCGTTGACCAATACGGTCGCCTCACTGATTGGCAGACCATTTCGGCTCCGAACTGTTGCGACTAAGCGTACAGCTGGTGAGGCTACTTCATCGCCTAACTCGGGAGCGGTGAACTCAACCTCTGGTGGATGGTTTAGCGCGAGGTCCGATGGACTACGGAAGTCAACATCGGTTTCTCCTCGGGCAGCATTTGCCTCCCTGGCAGCCTTTTCCGGAGGAGTGCCCGCCAAGATTGCGTTGATGATATCGGGGCGATACAGCTGGTCGCGGAATTGCTGGACTTTATAGAATGCAGCTGCTTTGTCAGGTCCACGATTGACGTGCCAGCCAATCAGTTGTTCGGCGCCGGGTGACGCGTCGTAGTAGCCAGCAGGGGTCCAGATGATCCACCGATCATCGTCGCCGATAAAGATATTGAGCACGGGATCCGAAAAATCGTATCCTTCGGTAAGCGTCATGTTGAAGCTATACGACGCTCCATCGCGGCTCATCGTCACCGGAACGCTTTGCCCGGGTCGATAATCGAATTCGCCACTCAGCATTTTCCGATGCATATCGGTGATACTAAGCCCATCGATATCCAGAATTTTGTCGCCAACTTGCACTCCAGCCATTGCCGAAGAGGACTCAGGCGGCACTTTGGTTACGACTGAGTTCTCGAACTGAAAGTCGAATCGCCCGGTTGGGGTCGCTTCTTCGAGAGGCCAGATCCGCATCGTACGATCGGTTGAACTGCTCAAGACCAAATTCCCACTGGGCGATGGGCAAATCGAGGAAACGAGGGAGTCATGCCCGATGTATGCCCGGCTCAGCTCTTCACGCGTCGAGTCCCATATGGCAAACAGTCCGATGTTATCACCTACCAGCACCGGATCACCGTTTCCGGGCAACGGATGCTCCACAAAACTGAAAGCGGTTGGATTACGGCCTGTCGTGAATTGGTAGGCTTTGGCGGTTTCGCCGCCGTCAAGTTTCTCAAGTCGCAAATTCGCCTGTCCAGGAGTTCCCATGACTCGCAGACGCGAGGCGCCTCGGGAAACGATTTCGGTCGGCAGATCAGCTTGAGAGTCGGAGCCGCCGTCCCGCCCAGCCGCACTCGCAGTCCGGTCGTAAATTGCTCTGACGGTCAGATCAATTACGCGCGTTGCCTCTCCGTAGTCGTTCCTTTGCCATTTGCTAGGAGGGTGCGGGCGGGTGCCGAACGCGATCCGCGCCGGTCCGCCATCGTAGGCGGCCTCATAAAACGGATTCCCCTGGCCGCGGAAGACAGCCTGCTGCTGACCGGTGCTGGCATCCCAGAGGTGTATCTCGCCAAACTTGTCACCACTAGCCACCAAATTGTGATCGGGAGCAATCGCAATTGCGGTGACGCTCCAACGATGACGCGTGTAAAGGGTCCTGGGCTGTGACTGCACAGGCTGTTCCATCGTGCGAGCATCCCAAACTCCGACCCAAAACCGATTTCGCCCATCCTGCTCGGCAATCCCTGCCGCGGTCCATTTGCCCGCATCAAGTTTGAGATCGAGATTCCGCGGATCGTCTGTGCTTGAGAATGGATACTCAAGTTGACGCGTCAAAACGTCGTAGATCCATGCCAAGGTACGTGGCGGAAGCTGATCCTGACCGCTTAACCGCTTCAATTCTGGTACCGAGAGCAAGAATGGCCCTTGAAAGTCAACACCGGCCAGAACGGGCTCGTCTCCCGGAAAATGCAACTCATCGACGATGGGCTGTTGTGGATCGCGAGGACCAATTTTCTTGATCATCTGTCGCGTCGCCCAGTCCCAGATAGCGACGTTGCCATCCGAGTCCGCACTGGCCATCCAAGAGCCGTTGCGCGAATAACAGAGCTTGCTGATCGGCGCCGTGTGCCCCGGAAGCAACGCGTTGATTTCATCAAAACCATCGGTACGGTACACGCGAATATTCCCGTGTGCAGCGTAGTCGCTTACGCCGACGACCAAGAATTCATTGTCTGGTGAAAATGCCAACGCGTTACAGTCTCCATAAGATGTTCGCGCCCGGTCGCCCCGGAGGCAATGGATCAGACTGCCGCTGTGAATCTCCCAAATCCGAACCTCTTTCGCACCGGCGGCTGCCAACAACTTACCATCCGGACTTATCGCAACATCGGCAATCTCTGAAATGAAACCGCCGGAATCAATTACCAGTTCCGGGTCACCATCAAACTCGGCAACCAGTTCAGTCACATCGACTTGTGTAGAAACAAACTCCAGACGCGGCAACACGGGTGCTGGCCGGACAGGCTCAGGCTCGGCTAGTTCTGGCTCAAGTGGCTCGGGCTCGGCTGGTTCTAGCTCGGCCGGTTCTGGATCGACTACTACTAGCCCACTCTCGGCGGAACCTGGCACGACAACCAGCTCACT
>DNPC01000412.1 GCA_003501565.1 Planctomycetaceae bacterium
TGTAAGCGGTTCAGCGGACGGCGAACGGATCGACCATTGCCAAAACCGCCACCGTCAGCTCCGGCGCATGCGATGGTTCTGCGGCCATCACTTGGGCCACGTCTCGCATAAAACCAAGCTAACTGGCTAACAATCGGCGTCGATTCCGTGTCAACAAGCCAGCTGCAATTGGCATCAATAATGGGAAGCTCGAGGGCTCAGGAACAGCGCTGACAACGAGGCTATACTGTCCCACGGTAATGCCAGTGTTATTACCGAAGTCGTCAAAAATCACAACATCGCCAACAAAGTTGGTAGTTCGAAAAGTGATTCCCTGTAGAGTCGCGAAGTCAACTTCCGTTTGACCGCTGAATGCGCTTTGAGACACGCTGAATGAATGAGATTGATTTCCGGGAGTCATTCGCAAGAGAGTGGTGCCACCATTCGCGCTGGCGGAGCTATATCTCACGTTGGACGCCGTGGGACGAAAATCACCGGATAATAAGCTACCGAAGCTGTTTGTCGAGTTTGCTCCAAAAAAGTCTTCGAGTGCGATGCCGGAGCCTTGAAGAGAGTAATCCGCAGTAGACAGGCCGCCGGTGGCGGTAAAGGTTGTAGCGGACAGGTTCGTTGCGTCAATCGTCATGATGAGGTCGGCACGCGCGGTTCCTGCAAGTGAAATCGGCATAAGCAGTGCCGCAATCGTGCAAGAAACGATTCTTGTAAGCATTGTCATCTCAGGGTTGTGAACGATAGTGATCAGACGGAAAACAGAACGTTGGAAATCACCGAGTACCGTCAGTGATGTCTTTGTGCAAAGTCAATCCACCAACATAGCTTCGGTGGACTCCCCTGTCACGCTCGACTTCGCGACTCGGGTGTATTTCTGTTATCGGACTATTTCTCTGGCGACCGAATTACCATAGTCAAGCCGAGGGCCATTGCAATGCTTCCTATGATAACCCCGGCCTGAGCACCATTAGCCATCTGAAGAACCAGGTAAAGTAATCCCACCACTGGCGGCGCTACCAAAAGGGCAACACCGACCGAGCGACTATTGCTAATAGCTAGTACCGACATGGCCGTTAAATACGACCCCCGTCCTCCCGTGAAATTCATGGTTGCCTCTCCGACCTTTGCTCACTCAGACCTTGCCAGATCTCTTTTGCCAGCGGAAGATCATCGGCGGAATCGAAGTAAATTGCCATCTGGACGTGCCCAGCGTCGCCAATGGCGAAGCAATAGAATGCGGCTTCGCGTTGGTCGTCTGAATCTTCCTTCAGTCGGTATGCGTAGCGCGTCAGCCCATCACTGGTGCCGGTGATTACATCGAAGGCTTCGGGCGATGTTTTGTTTTGAAGCCATCTAAGCCGATCTTGCTGTGTTTTATCTTCATCGTTGCACCAAATCGCCGTCCATATCGTAAATCCGGGTTTCCAGAACACAAGATCGCCGTCTTCGATTCGCTTATTGAACGACATGGGAAGCGCGACGGACCAATCCTCAGTTAGTCGGCAAGTTCCTTCAACTACTGGAAAGTCTGGATGGAGTGTCACAACATCGTCTTCAGTATCAACTTCAATGGAAGGCGGCAACTCGCATCCAGCGTAGCAGGCAAGGGAAGAGCGATGATTGATCTCATCCCAACTTCTGTAGGGTAACGTCTAAGGATCACCGGGCGGCGGCAAACAAGGCAAATTCAAAACCAGACCAACAAGACACCGCCGCTCCGTGGGCATCCGTTGGTTATCCGAGAGTCCCATTTGAAAGTTTCGAATGTGCTTGCTTGACCATCCTACAAAGAATTCGTTTGTATCGCTCTATGGTTGGTCACGACGAATGGACCGGAAAGTTAGTCGAGATGCCGGTCGATCCTCTCCAATAGATCAGAGTAAACGATCGAATCGTAGCGTCCGGCGACATCGTACACTTCGGATGATTCTCCAGGCGCGGTTTCCAGTTCCAGAAAATAATTCCCTTGCGGTCGCACAGATGTTGAAATGTAAGCAAGTAGGGCATGGTCACTCGGTTTGGCGACACCAATCGCGCAAAGATCACCGTCCCAATGATCGACGATGTCGAATTGGTCGTCTCCCAAATCCGCTCGTAACTGAGCGATGAGCGCAAGTATGGAATGGTCTTTGTCCACGAACATTCTCGAACGGATAACGTTACGCGTCACCCGGCACGCGCGAAAGATTTTCAACTTCAAAACCGCCCGACTCGCGTGCTCGGGTGCACGCGATGGTTACCCGCCCTCGTCTGGCAAGTCGTCGAGCGACTTACGTGGCCAGCCATGATCCGTCGCCCATCGATCAGCATCGTCAAACGAGTCGAATCGAGGATACGCGTGTTCTAGGAGATACGCTACGAATGCATAGTCCTCAACCGCATCGTCGTTCATCTCGATCATGATACCGCAGTAAGGATTCCACCAGCAACCGTTGTAGCCCAGCGGATGCGACTCGGATCGAACCAGAAAAGGAAAACGATCTTCTGACGCTCCCTTGAGGGCAGCCATGTCGGCACCCTCGTATTGCTCCGCGAACCGAGCGAGTTGGTCAGCGGAAAACTCTTCGTGTGCGTAGGAGACGAAACGCCGTTCGGTCATAGAGCATTCCGTGCGGGTAACGGTTGCGATCACCCGGTCGCCGCGAGCAATTCTCCATTTGAAAACGCGCCGTCGGCGACTCGGCGTGCATCGCTTTGTTCTGCATTCTTTAGGTTTCGTCGGCCATGCGGAATTCGGCCAAGTACTGAACGACAGCATCAACGTCAGCGAGTGCGACTAGAGCAGACATCGACCAGTCTACCAGCAACAAATCCCATTGTGACAGTAATCGAAACATTTGGGAAGCAAGCTCGGTGTCATGTCCGGAGAGGCCATAAATGGTAAGCCAAAGCTTCGCTATATGTTCGCCACTATGCTCGACGAAAAGCACCAAGTTGGTGTTTGCTCCAAAAGCGATTGTGTTATCGCAGGATTCTTTGTACGTGCTATAGCCAGTTGTGACATGGTCAAATGGCGGCAGGAATTGGCCCAGTGCATCTTGCAGTTTGAGAGTCGGTATCTGGGTTGCTGCGAGTGTCGTTGGAGCGTCTTTACGGACATACATATCCGTCCAGCCGGACTCTGTTTCATGTTGAGCAGAGAAGGACTCGATTTCGCCAAGCTGGTCACGGCAATGTTTGTAGTTTGCGATTGGAAGCAATTCCGTTTGACAGTAATCGTCTTCATGGAAGTAAGCTTCTCGCATAGGACTCTTGAATGCAGAACTAGTTTATATACGGCGCGCCGTCTTTACCCGTATTATACGGCGCGCCGTTAAGCAATGTGGCAGATTTAGAATCGTTGGGCCGAACTGGCCTCAACTCTCGCGATTACTTCGTTTTTTCGCTTGGCAGATAGGGCAGGGCGTGTACGCAACGTCGCCGTGAACAGGGCACCGATGAGGCTTACGAGCGAAGGCGACCTCTTCCGTAGCCTCGCTTTCAGCCCTACGCCTCAGTCGCCTAGACCTGATGTCTACCGAGCCTTTTGAGACTCCTACCTCGCGGGCTATCGCCCTGCGAGACATGTTGGTGTCGAGCAACAAGCGAACAATCTGTCGTTCCTGCTCCCGAGAAATCCCTTGATGGGAACGCCTGGGTTTGTACGCTCCCCAACGCCGCAGCAGTCGATAGAGTTCCTGATAGTCCACGCCCGATTTGCCAGCCAGCTCCGCAAACGTGAACCCAGAGTTTAAGAGGTTTGCTGAGAGCCGTGACAATGCCTCACGTGCAATCTGCTCCTCGTCCAATGGAGTAGGGGGGCGTTCATTTTCCAAACGCGCTAGATAGCGTTTAGCTCTTGCAGACAATTCAACCACTGGTCGCTCCATCCTGGGTATCGTTCACTGTGCTCCGCAGTGAGTAATCTTATCCTCCCACTCGGCTCCAGGCTATTTGCTTTTCCGCCGCTTCTCTTGGCCGATCTTCGCAGCTGCGTACAGCCAGAAGTGAGCTATTGCTACGCAACCAGCCGTCGCAATTCCAGAGCCAACCATGCCCGCCCTCTCGGCTTTCTGGCCGTTGGTCCCATCTGAGTTGTAGATGACCGTTATTGCGGCAAGTCCTGCAATAAGGGTCAAAACGAGGATCGCTGCAGACGCGATGATAGGTGTCTTGAAACGCTGCATCATGAGATCTACCGGATGGACAGCACGACTTTGGAACTCCCGCCATTCTACCTACAATGGCGGTGTGACGACTTCAAAGGGACTGGAAATGGCCAGGTCAGAAATCTACCAGAACGCCGTGAAACATCTTAGCGGATCGCTAGACCTCGCCCTGTCAGGGTACGAAGGCATGCGGCGGTTGGACAGTCAGGTGCGGCAAGAGCACCTCTATGGTGATATTGACAATTCTGAATACCTGTCAGCATTTGCCGCAGAGGCCGCACTAGCTGAACTATGGCTCAATTCGACAGCATCTCTGCTCGCCATCGTCGAAATCGAAGAACTGTTTGAGGGTGATGAGAGAGTCGTTCAGCTACGCGATTATCGCTTGGAACTTATGGGAGCGCTGGAGAAGCTGCGCCAATGATGCCCCATTAGCATGCCTACCGCGCTTACGTGGTCATTCACCTAGAGGACGATATGCTGAATGGAAAAGCTCATCTTGGCAGGCCGCTACGCGATTTACAAGTTCGGCTATCTGCAAATCAGTTGTAGCACGCCCACAAATACAAAACACTTCGTCAGTCTGATCACCGTGTAGGTTCTCAAGTGACAGTCTATGGCTTTCACAATGCGAGCGAATAAACTCGATACCGAGATCGGCCCAATCGCGATATACCTGGTTTTCGTCCGTCAAAAGATATGCATGGGCGTAACCACGATCGTGCACTAGTATCTCGTTTTCAGGCGTCGTTTCGATGTAGACAGTCTCGAGATTCTCATGCTCAACGCGAAGTTTGATTCTCGGTTGCTCAATCAACGCTGCTAATCTATGCAGCAGCTTTTGCGTTTCCATGGTGTCACCTCAATTGTAGTTGCTCTGAGATCTGGGGCGGGCGAACTTCCACTTACTGCATCGTTATACCGCAGCTATTTCGCTAACTCGTTGATGTACGGTGGTGTCGGTGTCTTGCACCAAGCCCGACTCGGGATGATATCGGTAGCCTGAATGTTCAGCATTCGCTGCTACTAGCGCTTGCTCGGCATGCGTCCTAGCCTCGGCCAGTTCGCCTTCATGTGCTAGCAGAACCGCTTTGACACAGTGAAATCGATAGTCAGAAACTGGAAATGCCGAGGACCGCAACTCCCTGAACTCGCGCAAGATGGCGTGCGCTTCTGAGTAGAGTTGCTCGTTCTGGGTCTCAACGATGTACCAAGGGTACAGCAGCCACGTCTCAGTCTGGACGTTCGGACGGGCGCGCTCGGCATTAAGGCTAGCCCGAAACGCATCGATTGCATCAGCTTCATTTACCGTGGCAAGCAGCGACTCTGCACGCTGTAGTTGAGCTTGGGCGAGTTCTAACGATGCATCATCAACGCCCAGAAACTGTTCGAGCAATTCCAAGGCTGCCGCGTGGTTGCCGATGCCAGCCAAATGAGCGGCTTGAATGCGGAGATACTGCGGCCGGTTGTGCTTGCGAGTACGTTTCAGGCGAGCATTGAAGTCCGAACGATCTTCTTCAGTCCATGTCGTACGGCGAAACCACTCATCGGACGACATCGATAGATACACCATTGCCAGTGACGAAGTGCTCAAGCCGCGCAATGTCATTCGTCATACAGTACGCGCGAAAGACTCTCAACTTCAAAACCGTCCCCTCACGCTCTCGGGTGCACGCGTTTGTGGAATGCCCAACAATCAGTCTACGGTGATTCTTGTTAGTTATCATAGTACCGGATTATCTCTTTGCACTGGTCCCCAATCCAGTCAAGAAGCTCGGGTTCACTCAAACCACTAAAGCAAAAAGTCACTGCTTTCTGAAGCGCAGCCAACAGATTATGTTGGACCACGCCACCGCGACTGACCAGCGTGCTGTGTTATCCGCACATACTTCTTACGATCCTAGTAGTTGTCATCTGGGGGACCGTAAGGATCGTAGGGCCATGCTTTTTTTCGGTGATCGCTAAATTTTCTAATCCATTCTTCGAAAGTATCGGCTTCT
>DNPC01000410.1 GCA_003501565.1 Planctomycetaceae bacterium
GAGCCGATACCGAGCAGCGCACATGTGTCGCCGGGCGCAATAGCCTTGTGGTCAAGTGCGATCGCCAGCGCAGTCGGCAAGGCAACCGAACCGGTATTGCCCAGCCACTTGAAGGTCGAAAAATCGCGTTCCTCGGGCATGCCGATGCTCTCAAGCATCATTTTGCGATGAGTGCCGCCAACTTGATGACAAACCGTTGAAGCGAACGAATCTCGTGAATAACCTTCGCTGAGCAGACTCTCGAAAGTCCTCTGCCCGACACCGACACCCGCGTGCAATAGTTGCTCGGAATCCGTTTGCATAAGTGGTTGCATCTGAGTGCCAGCTTGATCGGTGTCGCTCTGGCACAGATCATTGTGCTCACATTCAGCACGTGCCACTGCAGCCTGAAGTCGATTGTTGCGTTGTGATAGTGATTCATGACAAAGCAAAATTGCGCAGCTGCCTGATCCAATCGTCAACGAAGCAAAATGAGGCTTGATTGATTGTCGAGTCAGCGATTCGTCTGCATTTAAGCTAGCGATGGTGGCTTCCAATAGCGAACGGCTGTTTTCTGTACCCACCACAATGCCGGCTTTGATCGCACCGGATTCGATCAAGCCTGCAATCTGCACCGCGCCGCTAAGTAGGCCTAAGCATGCGTTTGACATATCGTGTACCCAGCAGTCCGGCGACAGTCCGAGACCAGCATGCACGCTACAGGCCGTGGCGGGCTCCAGATAATCTCTGCAAACACTGCCGTGCACCAAACAGCCTATGTCTTCGGGGCGGATTGCACTATTTTGCAGTGCCGTCAGTCCACTTTCGATGCTCGGCGTGCGGATGGGTGTCCCTGGAGCCCACAGTCTCCGCTGCGCAATACCGCTCATTAACTCCAACCGACCTTCGGGAAGGCGCAGTCGCTCGTAGGTTGGTGCCAAACGTCGCTCGATCTCGTTGCTCGAGATGATTTCCGGCGGGAGTGTGACGCCGATGGACTCAATACAAACACTTGTAAACTTCACGGCTGAGGAATTTCCTGGGTTGGTTTTGAACACACTTTCGCGCTAGCAGCGTCGAAAGTGAGGAACGGTTTCGAGGTGGGCCAGACTTGGTTGGGGGCGCTTTTTTTGTTGAAGTGGCACGCGTTCGCGGTAACCTACCGTTGCAACGTTATGGTTTTCCAGCGTTATGGTTGTCCCCAGCGTTATCGTTATCAGCAACGTCTCTGTGCGTTGCGCGAGCTACTTGTAATCACACTTTTAGGTGGCGATAAGTCGCTCTTGCGGGTTTATATTGGCGTTATTTCGCAGCTATTACGGCGAACCGCATGCTAATGCTTGCACGCTCCGTAGTGGTGCGTGGGATGCTTGGCACAAAATACAGCGGAGTGGTTGCGAGTGGTTACCGCCTCCGAGTAGCTTTTGTGCCTGTCGATTAGCCAGGGGTGCTGATCAAGCTTGAAACGTCAGAGTTTAACGTCTTAGAAGTTTTTCGCAGGGACACAGCGAAAGTTCATTCAGCGGTTACTTGGCGCTGGCCACTTGTACTGTCGGGATGACAGTAAGGCCACAATCACCGCGGTACGCCTACAGTCATTTTGCGTGTTTTCACGCTGGAGTGCAGTCGTGCAGCAACTTTTCGTATCCTTCGGAATTCAGACGCGGCCTGACGCGGACAAATCTGAAATCAGGGAACGTAACAGATGACCAAGCCAATCATTGGAATCAACGCTGAGTTTCGCGGACAGAACGGACGCCAACCCGCTTTCTCTTACCTAGCATCAGGCTACTACGACGCAATCGCTCGCGCCGGCGCTATTCCGATGATTATGCCTCCCCTGGACGACGAAGCTTCAATCGGCCAGATGTTAGACCACCTCGATGGGTTCCTGATGATCGGCGGTGGGGATCTCGACCCTCGAAACGATGGATTCATGTTGCATGCGGCAACCAAGCCGATGAACGCTCGTCGCGAGAGCTTCGATCGAGCACTTGTCCGCGATATCGTTGAACGTCGTATGCCTGTGCTAGCAATCGGCTCCGGTATGCAGCTGCTCAATATTCAATGTGGCGGCAACCTATTCTTGCACTTGCCAGAAGATATTCCCGGCTGCCTATCGCACTTTGACGCTCAAGATCCGTTCCATCGCCACTCCCTAGTGATCGAGTCCAACTCGTTGATTGGACGTGTCTACGGGGAAGGCGAAATTCGTGTTACCAGCCGTCATCACATGGCAATCGATGAAGTTGCACCTGGATTCCGTGTAACGGCTCGATGCCAAGACGGCGTGGTGGAAGTGATCGAAAGCGAAATGATCGACTGGTTCGCAATCGGCACTCAGTTCCATCCAGAGTGTTCTGCGGCGAGTGCCCTAGACATCCGCATCTTCGAAGAATTCATCGAAGGCTTCACTCAGCAGCAGCAACAACAGCAACCTGCAGTGACGCCATCGGCTTTCCCAGTTGCGGCTTAATCTTAAAGCCAACATCAACCTGGAAACGAATATTGCCTCGCCCTGCAGACGCTCGCTGGGCGCGGCCGGCCCGCCAGACACGCGGTTGTAGGAAATTCGGAGCTGACGAGTCAAAGTGAGTCGACTACCTACGCAAACACTTGTCACCAGCGATTGCCAAATGTCATCAGTGACCGGTCGCCTCGAGTCGACCTTCTTTTCATTCAGCCAGCTGCTTGCATCGCTTGGAAACACGCGGCATTGATTTCCGAACTGCTAACGTTTGCTTGCCTGAGGCTCCGTACGTCCGCCACGGATTGGCGGAGCGCGTCACGGATACGACGACGTGCGGAGCCACAGTCAAGCAACGTTTGGAAGAGACCTTAGTTACCGCGTAGCCAGACTAGTAAGCGTTTTGTCGTCACCTCCGATGTCTTGCGACCACTAGGGAGTGTGGAGCGTGGATCGACTTGCAGGCCGCCATCGCCACAGAAACCAAGTTGGCTTGCAAACTAGAAAATGTCCGGCTCGTAATCAGGCGTGTTGCCTTCGAGGAAATCAAAATCACAGCCTTCGTGAGCCTGGGTTACATGTTTGGCGAACATGGCGTTGTAGCCGCGTTCGAACCTCTCGATGGGGGGCTGCCAAGCGGCACGGCGACGCTCGGCTTCCTCAGAATCAACGTGCCAGTGGATTTTGCGGGCTTCAATGTCGATCTCTATTTCATCGCCGGTCTGCACAAGGGCCAGCGGGCCGCCGGTGTGTGATTCCGGTGATACGTGCAAGACGCATGTGCCGTAGCTAGTGCCGCTCATTCTGGCATCCGAGATTCGTACCATGTCCCGTACCCCCTGCTTAAGAAGCTTGTTCGGGATCGGCAGCATGCCCCACTCGGGAAACCCCGGTGCGCCCAGTGGACCTGCACTTCGCAGCACAAGTACGCTGTCCGCATCCACATCCAGGTCCGGGTCGTTAATTCTTGCCTTTAGGTCGGGGTAATTATCGAATACGACGGCGCGGCCACGGTGCTTTGTCAGGCGCGGATCCGCAGCAACGCTCTTGATCACACAGCCGTCCGGAGCCAGGTTTCCGCGAAGTACGCAGGTGCCGCCTGCCGAAGAAACAGGATTCTGGCGCGTTCGGATCACTTCGTCATCGTTCACTCTGCTGTTTGCGATCGTTTCGCCTAATGTTTGACCAGAAACAGTCAGGCAATTTGTGTGCAACAGGTCCTTGAGTCGTTCAAGTAGACCACTGAGTCCGCCAGCCGCATGGAAGTCTTCCATCAGATACCTACCACCTGGCCGCAGGTCGCCCAGGACTGGTACCTTCTGAGAGATTTCATCGAATCGTTCCAGTGTTAACGGGACGCCGGCGCGTCGGGCCAGTGCGAGAATGTGAACAATCGCATTGGTGGAACCACCGATCGTCTGCTGCGTTACGATTGCGTTGTCAATTGCTGCTGCAGTAAATATCTGATCCGGTGTGATTCGCTCCCACGCCAAATCCACCGCTCTACGTCCACTGGCGACCGCTAGCCTGCTATGTTCGGCCACGACAGCTGGCGTACACGCTGCACCAGGCAGCGTCATGCCAAGCGCTTCGGCGATGCAAGCCATTGTGCTGGCGGTGCCCATCGTCATGCAGGTGCCAGCAGAGCGTCCGATGCAATCTTCGATTTCGTTCCAATCGTTATCACACAGGTTGCCGGCGCAGCGTTCTGCCCAGTACTTCCAAACATCGGAACCACTTCCAAGTGTTTCGTTGCGCCATCGTGCTTTAAGCATTGGGCCCGCTGGCAAGAAAATGCTGGGAACGTTGGCTGATATTGCGCCCATTAGCAGCGCGGGCACCGTCTTATCGCAACCACCCATCAGAACTGCGGCATCGATAGGATGGCATCGCAAGACCTCTTCGGCCTCCATCGCCAAGAGGTTGCGATACAACATCGTCGAGGGCTTCATCATCATTTCGCCCAGACTCATCACCGGAACCTCTACCGGGAATCCACCCGCCTGCAGGATACCGCGTTTGACTTCATCGGATCGCTGTTTGAAGTGCGAATGGCAAGTGTTCAAGTCGCTCCAGGTGTTCAGGATTCCAATGATGGGCTTGTCACGGAAATCTGCGTTATCCAGCCCCATTTGCTTCATCCGGGAGCGATGCCCAAACGAACGCAGATCATCCGGCGCGAACCACCGAGCGCTTCTCAACTTGCGTGGGTCGCGATCTGTCGACGCAGCGGATGAGGTTTCGTGCGGTGCGTTTGCCTGAGAAGACATTCTGGATTCCATTGGTTGATTTGACGAGTCAGTTGTTCCACCTTGTGTGCCGAGTTTAACGTACACTGTTGCGTGCCGCACGCCCGGTAGCATATCGCCAAACAGAACCAGATCCCTTCCATTCAACACGGAGCCCCCCAATGTCCAGAAGTCGAACCAAGTTTATTGCCTTGCCCAAAGCCGCAATTCGCGCCTGTTTGCTCGGCGCCGTCCTGTTTGGATCGGTTTGCTATGGACAGGATGCCAGCGACTCGGCAGCGAAGAATGCAGTCACGACGTCCAAGTGGATTAGCCTTTTCGACGGCAAGACCCTGGATGGCTGGGAGAAGGTCGGCCGGAAAGACAGTAAGTGGGAAGTCAAAGACGGAGCCATCGTGGGTACCGGAAATCCATCGATGTTGGTTAATACCTCTGGACCATACAAAGACTTTCGCTACCGGGCCGAGGTCAAGATTAACGATGGTGGCAATTCGGGGGTCTACTTTCGCACGACACGCAAACCGGGATTCATGGACGGATATGAAGCCCAGGTAGATAGCACGCACACCGATCCAATCCGAACAGGTTCACTGTACGGTTTCTGCCATGTCTACCCGCAGCTGGTCAAACCCGACGCTTGGTTTACTTACGAAATCGAAGTTCGCGACGATGTTTGGCGTGGCCGTGAAATGACGCGGATCAAGATTGCGGTCGACGGCAAAGAACTCTACGAATACATGGATTTTGCGAAGACTTACGGTGCAGGGCACTTTGCGTTTCAGCAACATGACCCAGGCAGCATCGTACAAATCCGCAAAGCGGAAGTGATGCCGCTGCCAAAGAAGTAGCAACGACGCCAGTACACGAAAATGCTCCCACCATCTAGCGACCAAGCTACGGCGTATCTCGTAGCAACAGTCGCAAGACTTTGGGAGCATCGCGTTGTTTGTCAGTTCGCCCGAATTGTTGCCAATCCGGCTACGGATTAATCGCAGCGTCAGGGCGAACGACTTGCACCTGGGCGTTGTTAGCTTTGCTAGGCGTTGTTCAGCGCGGCTTGTGCAGCGGCAAGCCGAGCGATTGGCACGCGGAACGGTGAGCAGCTGACGTAGTCGAGGCCGACCTTGTGGCAGAAGTCGATCGATGCGGGGTCACCACCGTGTTCACCGCAAATACCGAGCTTAATTCCACTCTTGACGCTGCGGCCCTTGTTGACGGCCATATCAACCAATTGTCCCACACCGGTTGCATCCAGTGACTGGAATGGATCGACGTGTAGCACATCTTGCTTGAGGTAGTCAGGCAAGAACGAGTTGACGTCGTCACGGCTGTAACCGAATGTCATCTGCGTGAGGTCGTTGGTTCCGAAGCTGAAGAAGTCAGCCTGGTTGGCGACTTCGTCGGCAGTGAGTGCCGCACGAGGTACCTCGATCATCGTACCGATCAAGATGTCGAGTTCGCCGCTGAAGCCCTTGTCCGCCTTGACCTTTTCAATCGTTTCTTCCGTCTTAGCACGCAGCATCTTCAGTTCTGCTTCGGTGCCGACGAGCGGAATCATGATTTCGGCTTGAGCGTCAACGCCTTTCGCCTTGCAGTCGATAGCTGCTTCGACGATTGCGGTGACCTGCATCTCGAGAATTTCTGGGTAGGTGATACTTAGTCGGCAACCGCGGTGACCGAGCATCGGGTTGAACTCGTGCAGAGATTCGACGCGAGCCTTGATGTCTGCAGCACTTACGCCAACTTCTTTAGCCAGTTCTTCTTGGCCCTTGTCGTCGTGAGGAACAAACTCGTGCAGTGGTGGGTCAAGCAGGCGGCCGGTAACAGGCAAGCCGTTCATGGCGGTGAAGATGCCGGTGAAGTCCTCGCGTTGGAATGGCAACAATTTGGCCAAAGCGGCGCGTCTGGCGGCTTCGTCGGTGGCACAGATCATTTCGCGAATCGCTAGCGTGCGATCACCGCCGAAGAACATGTGTTCGGTTCGGCATAGTCCGATGCCTTGGGCACCAAACTCACGGGCTCGTTCGGAATCTTCCGGCGAATCTGCGTTGGTGCGAACCTTGAGAGTCCGGTATTCATCGGCCCATTGCATCAAACGGCCGAAGTCACCTGATAGGCTGGCAGGCATGGTGGCGACCGAACCCGCGGCAACTTCCCCGGAGGTACCGTTAATGCTCAGTTCATCGTCTTCGCCATACATTTTGCCATTGATTTCAGCCTTCTTGGCGACGGCATCGATCTTAACAGCACCTGCACCGGCAACGCAGCAACGTCCCCAACCGCGGGCGACAACCGCCGCGTGGCTGGTCATACCACCGGTGCTGGTCAAAATACCTGCAGCAGCGTGCATTCCGTCGACGTCTTCAGGGCTGGTTTCCTTACGGATCAGAATCACCGCTTCGCCCTTCTCGGCGCGTTCTTTCGCGTCTTCAGCGGTGAAGGCGAGCTTACCGACTGCAGCGCCGGGTGAAGCAGGCAAGCCGGTAGCGATCTTCTCGGCCTTGGCCCAAGCTGCGGTATCGAAGCTTGGCAACAGAAGCTGGGTCAGGTCGCCAGCAGGAACGCGAAGTACGGCTTCTTTGGAATCAATCAGTTTTTCGTCAACCATTTCGCAGGCGATGCGGACCGCCGCCATACCGGTACGCTTGCCCGTACGGGTTTGAAGCATGAATAGAGTTCCCTTTTCAATGGTGAACTCGATGTCCTGCATTTCCTTGTAGTGGTTTTCCAGCGTATCTTTGATCTGCATCAGTTGCTGGTAGACTTCATCGTTCCACTTGCCCATTTCTTCGGTTGGTGACGGAGTACGAATACCCGCCACAACGTCTTCACCCTGAGCGTTGATCAGGAATTCGCCGAAGAACTTATTTTCACCGGTGTTTGGATTACGAGTGAACGCAACGCCGGTTCCTGAATCATCGCCCATGTTGCCGTAGACCATCGACTGGCAATTGACGGCGGTACCGAGCAAGCCACGGATGCCTTCGATTTCGCGATACTTGACAGCTTTGTTGGTCATCCAGCTCTTGAAGACCGCCTCGACCGCTTTGCCGAGTTGCAGCATCGGATCCTGTGGGAAATCTTCGCCGGTTTCCTTTTTGTACAGTGCCTTGTAGGCTTCGCAAAGTTCCTTCAGGCCTTCTGCAGGAACTTCGGTATCTTCAGTCGTGTTGTACTTCTTCTTGATTTCGTCGAACGCCTTTTCAAAGTGCTCATGTTCGACTTCCATCACGACGTCGCCAAACATGTTGATGAGTCGGCGATATGCGTCGTAGGCGAAGCGTTCGTTGTTGGTTGCAGCCGCTAAGCCAGCAGTTGAAACGTCATTGAGTCCTAGGTTCAGGATGGTGTTCATCATCCCAGGCATCGAAATTGCGGCACCCGAACGTACTGAAACAAGCAGCGGGTTTTTGTCGTCGCCGAATTTCTTGCCGAGCTCTTGCTCGAGTGTTGCAACGTTTTCCTTCACTTCGTCCATCAGACCCGGCGGCATTTGGCTTCCGGATTTGTAATATGCGTCGCAGCATTCGGTCGTGATGGTGAAGCCAGGAGGGACGGGCAATCCGATCGAAGTCATTTCGGCAAGATTGGCACCCTTACCCCCAAGGATGGTTTTGCTGACGCCCGTTCCATCGGTACGCGTCTTGCCAAAGTAATAGATCATCTTGTTCGAGCTGGACATGCCTTAAGGCCTCCAAAAACCGGTCGTAAGGTGAAGATTTTCGTGCTTATATTGTTGGCATACCGAGTGTCACGATGGCTCGGTATTTTTCCCTTAGATCAAGGGCCGAGAGTGTAAACCCGCCAGCAAAAATCGTCAATTGGTCGCTCCAACGCTGGTGTCAGCAGACCGAACGGATTCGTGGGCGCAAAAGAAAAGCCCTTCCGGCAAGGTTACCGGAAGGGCTCTGGTTTTTTCGTGCAGCGATTCACTCGGATTTCGCGTGGCTATGCCCGCCGTCGACGCAAAAGACCAAGCCCCGCAAACCCAAACAGTGCAAAGGCAGTGCTTGGCTCGGGTACAGCAGTAACTACCACGTTGTCGTATAGACCCCATGAAAAGTCGCCAGGATTGGCCACGGACGAGAACCGGTCTTCGTAGCCGAACATTGCGAAGCCTGTTGTGGCAGCGCTAGCTTCGTTAAAGAATTCGACGCCATTGTAGCGGACTGAAACATTGCCAGCATTCGATTCAATTGCAACCGAAACCCACTGACCAACAGCAGCAGCGTTTGGCGTACCGAAAACGTTAGTAAATGCAGCGTTGAATAACGCAGCTGCGGCAGCGCTGTCCGTATCTCCGATGTCAGCCAGTTCAACATCGTTGGCATTAATTGCACTGTCCTCGGATCCAGAGCCGTTTTCACTGGTTAACCAACCATAGGTACCCACCGCTCCATTACCTCGACCGGTTGCAGCCTCAAGAGCCCCCGTGTTATTGACGCCAATCCCCCATAACGTCTGCTCTGTCGTGCCCGTCTGAGGTGCTTGCCCCAACGTCGAGTTCATCCAAACATCATAAGTGAGCCGATAATCTCCACTGAAAGACTGTGGCGTGGAGCCCAACAAAACGTTAATTGCTGCACCTGCTCCCGCTGAAATGTTGGCTCTCAGCAACATACCACGAGTTGCAGCTCCTCCCACAGAATTCGGAGCTTCCGCAATATTGAAACTTTGAGCCCCAACGGTGAAGTTGGAGTAGTCTACGAACGCAGACGCGGTATCGGTATCGGCGAGAATCGTGACATCCGACCCGTTGTCTAACGAATTGGAATACAAAACTGCCGCGGTCGTACTGGATTCATTAGTACTCACCCATGCGGCAATCAGGCTCAAAACTATTGAAATTTGCTTCTTCATGCAGAAAGACCTCAACGCTACTAGAATATGGGACGGTAGCATTATGCTGATTGTAGCGAATCTAGCGGTCAAGCTTTTAAGGCTGGAATTCCGTGAGATCGGTGAATCTGTGCAAGCTAGCCGCCTTTCATCGGTCTTAAAGCGTGCTTTGGACGGCCCAGAGAAGGTCGAGGAGAGCAGCGCGGGAGTCGCCGTTGTGACGCTGAAGAAGCGAGTTGGCGAGCTGCAAGACGCGGTCAGAATAGCGATTGTTGGCTTCCAGCAGCACCACATGCTGTACTTGATCTTTCCAACTGAGCCGTTCTGCGGCCAGCAATCGGTCCACATACCGAGCACTGGGAGTACTGACGTGGTCAGCGCCCAGGACAAAATCCGCTGGCAATTCAGGACTAGGTGATCGATTAGGCCGACGTTTGGCTGTCGGCAAAGCGGGTTGAGCAAGAGCCACGTTGTTGGCGGCGTCCGACTGTCTCAGCTTGAGCGCCACGGCGATATTCTGCTCGAACGATCGCTCGGGAGCTGAGGGCAGAGCTGACGCGAAAACACGCAGCGCTAACTTTGTCGCCTGAAGCTCTTCATCAGCAGCAACGACCACACGTGAGATCGACAGATCAGCCTCAGGGCGGTCGCTAGCCTGGCTGGTTGCTATCCAGGTAGCCAGCTTCGCGACGTCTCGTCCTGCCGCCCGATACTGCCGAGACAGGAGATTAAGTAATTCAGTCCGCCGCGGCGCCGCTGCTAAATCAAAGTCAGCGGAGCCGTCAAAGAGTGGTTGCCCTACAACCATCGACCAAACTTGGTTCGTGACGGCCATGTCGAACTCAGGGGAATCGGCAATCCAGTCCGCCAAAACCGCTCTCGGTAGACGCTCTGACGCCGTTGCCGCGAAAAGTTGGCCGTCGGGCAAGCCAGGCTGGGTAGCCTTCATTCGTCCGTCGAGCAAGTCGAAGAACTCAGTGTGTCGCTTGTCACCAGAGAATACATCTGCTTGCCTGTCCACAAGTTCACGAGTTCGTCGCTCGCGATCGAAACTCACGTCGATGCCACGCAACATGCCGACCAGTGACCAGTAGCCCTGTTGCGTCGTAAGGCCACCGGCTCGAGCAAGACCTGCCGTTGCAGTCTGACCGATCCCATCATGACAACGGACACAACCCAAGTTGCTAGCTAAGAAGTGAGAGCCGATCCGTCGAACCAGATTATGATTGCCGCCGCCAGCCGCCGAGGCCAAGAACGCTTCGGTCGCTGCTTGGGCGTCCGGGTCCTCGGTCGAATCGCCGGCCAGAAGGTCTTTGGCGACCAGTCCGAAGTCTCGCGTCCGAACACGATCGGCTACCACTTGCTCAATTGTTGATTGGGCATCTCGCTGAACCGGTAAACCGCTAAGTAACCGACTGGAGAAATAACTTGCCCACGCCTCTGCAAACTCCGGTGCGGTGGTTAGCTCGTCGGCTAGGTCGAGCCTGGTTGCCGCAACATTGCCTGACAGCCGTGATGCAAGCGATGGCTCTTCCCAGCGGCTGGACAGTCGCTCCAGCCACGCCGCTGTACCAATCGAATCAGAGACTGGCAGCCCACTTTCCTGCCACATTTGAACGAGTATTGCATCGACTTGTTCGACGATCACTGCATCGTCGAGCCGCTCTGCCTTTTCGATTATTCGGGGCTGCAGTTCCGAGGGAGCTTGCGCAACTTGGACTCTGTCGGCAAATGGCAAATCGTCCAGCGGAATTCGCTCTGCAGCGGAGCCGTTCGATTCAGCCGTACCGGTGTCTTCTGTGTTGGTTGGCGAACTGCTGTTTGGCAACTTCGTCCCAGCCAGTGAAGACGCGGTAGCTGTCGCTTCGTCGCCAACTGGATTGGCTGCATCGATGGGGCCTACATCGGTTTGTGCTGACTCATCCGACATCGCGGTATTGCCGGGCTGTGCATCTTCGTGACCAAACTGAGTTAATGCTGCCCAGCCTCCCAGGCAAACCAAAATCGCAGCGGCAGCAGTCAAAAGCAGACTAAAGAGATTCGTCGAACGACTGGGGGAAGATTGCAATTTAGCACGACGAACCGCTCGTGAGCCGCTGGCCACTGGTCTTACTTTGGGTTGCTTAGAAGACTCCTCAGTCTCACCAGCTGCACCATCCTGTGGCACTGATTTTTGGGGAGTCTCCACGACCTCCGCTGTGAAAATCTTCGGTGAAGCCGCAGAGGCCGCGAGCGGTCGAGCTTTGACGGTAGTAGGAGGTAGTTCGCTTTCGGCGAGTACGTCGCCAGCTGGTGTGCGCGTCTGCTGCTCGGACTCCCAAGCAGCTCGAATTCGTTCCACAAGGTCTGGCGGCCTCTTGCCGCCTACGACCTCCTCGAGCAGCGAATCCAGTATGGACTCTTCGATTTGTTCGGTCTCTTTATCGTGCATTACTTCTCAGCTTTCGATCAATGCTGCATCATGCAGGCCATCGACCTTCCCCGGGGTATTGGTTAGTTTATCTTCGGTTCGAATACTAAAACAGGTCTATAACCTCAGCGGTTGTTTGCTGGGTCGTCAGTTATTTTTCCCTGCACACATTCTCTTAGTTGCCCTTTGGCACGCTGCAACAAATTCTTGGCACCGTGTTCGGTGATTTCGAGCGCCTTGGCAATGCGTTCGCGTGATGCCTCTTCTGCATATCTCAGGCGGAGTGCTAATCGCGCCCGTTCGGTCAGGCGTCCAACGCATTCCTCCAAAGCGTCAATCACTCGACCTCCGCTTTCGAATCCCGCCCAGCGCATCCAAGCGGATTCAAATTTCTCGGCATGTTCGGTTACCGTCATGCGCCCCTCGCGTCGACAGCGGCTGATGAACAAGTTGTGGGCGACGCGCCGCAAGTAGCTGGCGGTAGCTGAATCGCTGTACTGCTTAAGTGGCCGACGCAGGATCTCCAGAAACGTATCCTGGACAATGTCATCGGCGATATTGCTGTCAGCGCCGAGTGCGCGCACGTACCGCCAGATCGCCACTTGATGGCGATTTACGAGTTCAGCCAGTTCTAATTCAACGCTGCTATCGTTAACGGCGAAATCCTATGTTCATTCACACAACAGTGGGCTTGCGCCACGAGAGGCTCTCAACACAAGGCTTGCGTTGCCCGCTGGGGGCTGATCCTCTTCCAATAGTCGCTCCCTACGATTCGAATCTCCTGAGGTGACGGTTGGTTTGCTTTTACGTCGCAACCAATGGACTAATCAGTTTACCGCCGCCGGCAATTTTCATGGGCCGACCGCTCTTGCTATGGTAAGTCGTCTTGAGCGATATCCCTAAACCATGACAAACCGTCGACATTAAATCTTCTGCCGAGTACGGTTCGCTGGTTACGCGACGACCATCCGCGTCGGTCTCGCCAACCACTAAGCCGCCTTTGATGCCAGCACCGCCAACCACAACACTCCATGACCGAGCCCAGTGGTCGCGCCCGGCGTTTCCGTTAATTGTTGGCGTTCGCCCAAACTCGCCCATCCATATGATGGCTGTATCCTTCAACAGTTCTCGCTTCTCCAGGTCCTCAACTAGCGCACTCATCGCCTGATCGAGTGTCGGTAGCCGTTGATCGCGAAGCGTTGTATGGACGTTCTGGTGGTTATCCCAGCCTCCCAAGTCGACTTCGACGAAGGGCACGCCTGCTTCTACCAATCGCCGCGCGAGTAAACAACCTTGCCCGAAGTTGCCGGTACCGTAGCGTTCTTTGACCGTTTCTGGTTCCTGATCGACTTCAAACGCCTTCATCTGTTCACTGGTCATCAGATCAAACGTTTGCTTCAGAACCTTCATATGATCTTCAGCGGGTATGCCACGCTTTTGTGCGACAAAACCACGTTCAAGGATGTCTAGCGTTTTCATTCGCTGTACGAGACGCGAATCATCGATGCCCATTTCCAGATTGCGAATCCGCCCGCTGCTGCTAACGGAAAACGGAGCCCAAGCCATTCCCAGAAATCCAGGGCCCTCGCTAGCGCCACCGACCGAAATAAAGGGCGGTATCTGCAAATCCTCGCGATTCGCCATTAATTCGTGGGCGATCACGCTGCCGTAGCTCGGGTGCTCTATGTTGGGATTCGGTACAAAGCCGGTATGCATGTAGTAACGACCGCGGCTATGGTCCGCTTCACGCGTACTCATCGAACGCACAATTGACAGATTGTGCATCTGCTTGGCGACCTGCGGCAGGTGTTCGCAAATCTGCCCTTCACCAGTGGTTGAAATCGGGCGAAATGGTCCACCGGTGGCAGCGCCGGGCTTAAGATCCCAAAGATCAATAGTTGCCGGACCGCCGCCCATCCACAGCAGGATGGCAGATTTGTTGTTCTTGGCAAGCTCGTTGGCATGGGCACGCAGTGTACCGCCCAGCGCCAAGGAACTACCCATCAAGGCTGACGCGCCGGCAGCGTGCTGCAAGAAGTGCCGGCGATTCATCCCGTAGGGCGTTTGTTTGTTAAGCCATCGCATTACTTACCCTCTCGGTAAAGGGAAATATCAAATTGTCTTGGGGAAGCGTTGCACCACTTATGTTGGGTCGACAGTTTTGTTCGTACGCCTGCTTGCTGACGGTAAAACCCGGGTTTTTCGGTAGGCCGCTAACAAGGTCGAAACGAATCCTACCTGCAGCGACACTTCGACCGAAGTTACGGCAGTGAATGCACTTACTTGTTCCGGCCTACGTACCAGATGCATAATCCGGGTTGAACGTCTCATTGGCTGAGGTGGGAACCTCTGCCACATATTACTAGCGTTTACTGGACGAAAATGAACTCATTAGTATTCAGGATTGCCCACCACAAATCACTCAAAGCCTGCTCAGGTTTGTTCCCGCTTGCTCGCAGCAATTGACTGGCTAGCCTGAGTTCCGTGTTGGAAGCACGACGCGAGACGCCAGCTTCGAATAGCGTGTGAACCTTGTCGTTAAACTTAGCGCCCGAGCGAATTAAGCTGTCGAGCCGAGTGCCTGGCTTTGAAGAAATAGCCTTCTTTACCAAATCACCATTGAACAGCATTAACGCTTGCGGAATCGATCCATTGAACGTCGTCGCCTCATCGCCTTCATCGGTACCGAATGCAACTACAAATTGGCTGAGCCAGCGGTCACGCTGATTTTGTTGTTCTGCCAGCGAGCCCTGTGCATCACCGCCCAAAACCACCAAGGACTGGTAGAGTTGTTCGGCACTCATCTGGCGAAGATAAAAGTGCGAGAACTGCGGCGTCTCGCCCATTGCTGGATCATCACTTTCGTTATGTGAAGTGATCGTACTGGATAGCTGATAAGGTTTGCTCAAAACGATCCACCGCATTAACTGCTTCTGGTCGTAGCTGCTTTGCCGAAATTCTTCCGCCAAGTAGTCGAGCACTTCGGGGTGCGAAACCATGGTGTGCGGCCCGAGATCGTCCATGGGCTTGGTAAATGCATGACCGAGAAAATGGGCCCAGGTGCGGTTGACCATCATCTTGGCCAAGTACTCACTTTCAACGACCAACCGCGCCAATTCGGACCTGCGATTGGTGTCCTCTACGTAGCCGCTTCGTGCGATGTCTGTGCCATCGACGAAAACAGGATAAGCAACGCGTGTTAGCCCATTGCGTTCTTCGTAGTAAATCTCAGCTTCTTCAGGACGGCCGCTTTCGCCAGGAAAATCTTGGTCGATCAGCTCTGCGAAAGCAATGTCACGCGTCCCAGGTACAAAGCGTCGCAATCCCCGAGCCTGACGGAAGAACGCATTGAACTCCCAGAACTTTTGTTGCTTCCACTGGTTGAAGGGATGGTTATGGCACTGCGTACACTGCACCTGCAGGCCCAAGAAAATTCGACTGGTCGATGAGGTCGCTAGTGTCGCGTCTTCCTCATTCACTTTGTCGATCAGAAAATTTGTCGCACCGTTAAAGCCCTCGGTTCCAGGCTCTGTCGTACCCGTTGCTGAAATTAACTCGTACACGAAGGCGTCATATCGCTTGTTGGATGCGAAGCTGTCGCGCAAGTATTTCTGCATTCCTTCTCGACTGACTAACGATCGTCGGTCGTTGCCGCCGGAGCGTCCGATCAGCAGATTGCTCCAGATGGTAGCCCAGTGAGAAGCGTATTCGGCCTGGTGCTCGGGCGAGTCAAGAAGTTTCTCGACCAGCGTTTCCCGTTTGTTCGCTTCGCGCGAATCGACGAATGCATTGTGCTCGGCAAGCGTTGGAATGCGGCCGACTAAATCCAAGTAAACTCGGCGACACCATTTGCCATCATCTTCGGCAGGTGACGGTCGCAGCCCCCATGCCTTCCACTGCTCCTCAAACAACGCATTGATCTTGGCGACCTGCGGGTGCTGGCTGCCTACGCTGCGCTGGCCAAGCACGGGCCGGCATGCTAGGCACGCGATCAGCAGCATTATGAAACGAACGGGCATAGACGATTCACCCCTCACGGGTACACCGAGTCGCGTGCAGCCGCATCAGTTTTCTGAAGCAGCAAGCACTCTCTCCAACCAAACCACCTCTGGGACATTGCCCGATAGAGGCACGATCCGCCGGAAACTCCCCACCAGCGGGTGTCAAATAACTTCTACTAAGCGTCCGCAATGGGATCAATGCAGGTCTTCTGCTGTGTGTTCGGCGCCACAGGCTGACGACTCCAGATCAAAGATTCCCTGGCTCCGACGCTGCAACTGTTCCTTCTCCACATCTGTAAAGCGGACACATTTAAAAAGCGGGCTGCTACGATCAAGTGTACTCAACGATTCAGGCTGTTTGCGGCTACAATCTTGCAGTCATCGAGACGGAAACTCGACAGAAATTCGCCTTTCTAACGATTGGAACAACTAAGATGCCCCTCCACCCGCAATCCGCCGCCTTTGTAAGTATGCTGGCGGAGCAGAACCCCCCCAGCTGGGAAGAGATCGGGCCGCAGGCGGGACGCGAAGCTTTTGAAAACCTCGATGCGCTGTTTGGTGATAAGCCCGGACTAGACAGCGTCGACGACTACTGGATTACTGGTGATCGCCTGGAGCCTGCATCGCCTGGCCAAGCAGATGCTGCAGCAATCAAGATTCGTGTCTACCGGCCAAGCTCCGAAGCCACACCGGTGATCGTATATTTTCATGGCGGTGGATGGGTTTTGGGGAGCATCGAAAGTCACGATGCACTTTGCCGGGAACTGGCACACCGGACAGGTCGAGCTGTTGTCAGTGTTCAGTATCGGCTAAGTCCGGAAGCTAAATATCCACAACCGCTCGACGATTGCGTCGAAGCAACACTGGCGGTCGCCAAGTTTTCGCAGCGCCTGGGTACGACGGATCGCATCTGTTTAGCCGGAGATAGTGCCGGTGGTAACTTGGCTGCAGCGACCGCTCTACGCCTAAGAGACGAAAACGCGGCGGTGAAAGCCGATGCATTAGTGTTGATCTACCCGGTCGTCCAGCCAAACTTCGAAACAGTCTCCTACACCGAATTTGCCAGCGATCACGGACTGACCCGAGAGACTATGAAGTGGTTCTGGCAACAATATCTTCCAAAAGATGCTGATGCGACGTACGCCACGCTGCTGGATGCAGATTTCGGCGGCTTGCCGCGCACGCTAATCCAAACCGCTGAGTTTGACGTATTGCGTGACGAGGGTCGCGAGCTGGGCGACAAATTGCAAGCCGCTGGCGTAAGCGTACAAAATACCGAGTACGCCGGGATGCTGCATGGGTTCGTTCACTTTCGCGGGTTCTTTGATCCTGCCTCCGAAGCAATTGAGGAAATCGCAAGCTTTCTTCGAGACGAATAAAAGCACTCAACGGGCGAGTCGACCCGTAACCATAACCCACTTTCGCAAGATCCGGTGAGGCAATATAAGTTTATGGTAACGAACACTGTGATGGACCTGGGAGGGATCGAGTGGGTGCTATTGATAAGAGCTTGGGTTTTTGCATCCTCACGAAAGCTCGCACACACAGCCGCCGCGCATCGACCAAGACTGTGGAACTCCTAGCCCCACCGCATGAAATAGATACTTGCACAAGCAATCGACACTGACACCTTTTGACACTTTTCCATTGAAGAACGAGCCAACTATGCAACGCCGAACATTCCTAGCGACTTCCTCCGCTGCTGCACTAGCGGCCAGCATTCCATCACCAACTTGCGAAGCCGCCATGCGTGCAGCGAAACGAAATGGCCTCGGCCTACAATTGTGGACAGTTCGCAATCAAATGGCCGACGATCCGAAAGCGACGCTGAAGGCAGTAGCTGATGCGGGATACAAACAAGTCGAGTTGATGAACGTTCTCGAAAGTGCAGAAATCATCGATATCGCTCGGGATCTTGGGCTTAAAGTTCGAAGTGCGTTTATCAACTGGGAGTCGATTGGCAATAGTGAAGGCGATGGAGTACCCGCGTTTGAAGAAATCCTCGAAGCTGCCGGCAAACACGGCTTGGAGTACCTAGTGTTTGGCTACATCGGACGTCAGGCCAGAGACACTGGCGATAAGCTTCGAAAGATCGCTGATGCAACGAACAAGGCGGCGGAGCTGACGGTGAAGGCAGAGATGAAACTCAGCTATCACAATCATTCATTTGAGTTTGAGAAGATTGATGGCGACCAAACAGGTTTCGATATTTTCATCGAGCGTTTCGACGACAAGCTGGTGAACTTTGAATTCGACGTGTTTTGGGCTGCCATAGGTGGCTGGGATCCGATCGAAACGATGGAGCGCCTCGGCGACCGTCTGGGACAAATCCACTTGAAGGATATCAAGAAGGGCCAGGGCGTCGAATACGACGAGGGCAAGGTTCCCGAGGATGCCTTCCAAGAGGTCGGAGACGGCACGATCGATATGAAAAAGGTAATCGAGGTCGCCGCTAAGTACGGTGTGACTCAATTCCACGTCGAACAAGACCAATCACCTGATCCACTCAAGAGCATTGTGCAAAGCTACCAGTACACCAAGAAAATTTGGTAGTCTCAGGATACTCTGGTAGTCTCTGAGTCCTTTGGTAGTTTGTAGGTGCTTCGGTGCGGCGATGCGAGCAAAGTCCTTGTGGCATTGCCGTCCAAATCTCCGTGCAGTGTTGCGTGGGCTCGCTGGAGCTCAGGCGTATCTTGAATGTTAGGGGACTCAGAGCAAACCCAGCGGCCAGCGTGAAACGCATTCTTCCACATCTAGTTGGCAACGAACGATGAAAGACACTCTAAGGGGGGCTGACGTGCGAACTTTGGTTTTGTTCGGATTGGCGCTTTGTTTCTTCCCTAATCACAATGCGTTGGCAGGCGGGGAAGCACCGAACATTCTGATTCTGTACGCAGACGATCTCGGGTTTGGGGATCTGGGGTGCTATAACCCAGAATCAAAGATCCCAACCACGAACTTGGATGCATTTGCAAGAACAGCCATACGCTTCACTGATGGGCATTCGTCGTCAGGGATATGCACGCCCAGCCGCTACGCCTTGTTAACCGGCCGTTACCACTGGCGCGATTTTCACGGAATCGTTGGGCCGCTGGGCGGGAGTGTCTTTGCAGCCGAACGTTTGACTTTGCCTGAGATGCTAAAGACGCGCGGCTACCAAACGGCTGCCATCGGAAAATGGCACCTTGGCTGGGATTGGGCAAGTATTCGACACGCCGATGCTGTACCGGAGTCCAAGGGGCGAAACACGGTATGGGGGCCGGAGTCTTTCGATTGGTCTAAACCAATTGCCGATGGTCCGCTCGACCACGGTTTCGATCACTATTTTGGCGATACCGTAATCAATTTTCCGCCGTACGCTTGGATCAACGACAAGCAACTTGTCGAAGCTCCCGACTGCCTAATGGACACCAAGCTTTGGCCAAAGATCAAAGAAGGCAACTGGGAATGTCGTGGCGGCCCAATGGTTAGCAGCTGGAACCCATATGACAACATTCCCACGACGACCGCACATGGAGTGGAGACCATCGAGGAACTTGCCAAGAGTGAAAAACCATTCTTTTTGTATTTCGCGTTTCCGTCTCCCCACGCCCCGATTATTCCAAATGATCGTTTTGATGGACGGTCTGGAGCCGGGCCGTACGGAGATTTTGTAGTCGAAACTGACGACGCGATTGGGCAGCTTTTAGATGCACTTGATCGCACCGGCGAAGCAGACAATACGATCGTGATCTTCACGGCTGACAATGGCCCGGAGAAATACGCTTATGCACGTGATGAGAAATATGGCCACTGGTCGTCAACTCCGCTACGCGGGCTGAAACGCGACATTTACGAAGGTGGTCATCATGTCCCATTTATGATTCGGTGGCCGAGTGTTCAGCCGCAGGGACGCGTTTGCGAACAGCTCGTTTCTCAGATTGACATCATGTCGACGCTAGCCGCAATTGTTGGTTTCGATCTACCCGAAGATGCCGCTGAAGACTCGCATGATCTGACACCGCTTTTGGATGGTAACGAGATCGCAGTTAGAACGACACACGTCCACAATACTCGCAAAGGGCAATACGCAATCCGTGACGAAGATTGGTTGCTGGTCGATGCAAAAGATGGTTACGTGTCCGGGCGCAACAAAGCTTGGGAGCGCCGCCGTGACTACGCTGCCGACGACGATGGAGAGGTGGAGCTATACGATTTGGCTTCTGACATTGGTCAGCGCAAAAACGTTGCCGCAAACCACCCTGAGATAGTCACGGCACTAAAAAATAAGCTGGCTCTGATTCGCCAAAACGGCTACTCAGCGCCCAGGTTGACCGGACGCAAGTAGTTATCTGTTGATTGTGTGCGGCTAGTCGAGGCGAAGATCGGCCGGTAAGTGATTGATGATTCGCTTCTTTTGATTCTTGATCGAGCGTTTGAGCGATAGTGGCTTACGTCTCGCCGTTACCAACTTCTACTGCCGAAACGTGATTGGGCACCTTGGTTCTGGAATTTTGATTAAAATGTACTTCGTCAATGGCATTCGGGGGTCCGCTAAGAGGCGTTAAGGAGGCATGAAATGCCCGCAATGAATTCTGATATCAAGTTCACGATTAACGCGGCCTTCTTTCAAGAGATCAAGGAAGATCACCAGCATATCAACGAGCTCCGAGACAAACTGGGGGCGTTGATGGCCGAGCCAGCGGCACTGGGCAACCACTGCCGCCGTTTCAAGCGGCTGCTGGCGGAATTTCGAGATCAGCTGGCGTTCCATTTCACATTGGAAGAGGCCTACGGCTACTTTGAAGATGCTCTCGAGGGAACGCCTTGGTTACATGGAAGAGCTGGTCAATTGCGTAGCGAGCATGAAGCACTCTATTTGCAGCTGAGCGCGATTGCGGAGAAAGCTCAAGACATCAGCATCGACGACAGTAGTTTGCTCGAGGAGATCGCCGCACAGTACTCCTCATTTTGCGCTGCTTTTCACAGCCACGAAAAAGCAGAAATGAAACTGATTCTGGAAGCGATGAACCAGGACTTCGGCGAAGGCGAGTAATTCGAATTCGAGCTCGTTTGCAAATAGGAAACACTCCGGCGTGGCTTGCCGTTTTCGGTTTCTAGCCGATGTTCTGCTGGGTGAGTGTGATGGTGAGTCCGCGAGGCTGCGAGTGGTATTGCCGTCAAAATCTGACCAATGGGTAATCGGTAAGGGTCCGCTGGACTTTTCCAAAAAGATCGCCTGTTGGGCCAGTTCCGGGAGATCCGATGGGGACAGAGCGGAGGGTATGGATGCATGCACACGTGGTTAGCTCAACTGAGCAGCTTGGTTTGTGACCGCAGAATTTGTCAAGGATGATCGGACTGTCCGAATGTGCTCCGGCACAGCTTCACGGAGTTCGCGATGATCGCACCCAATGCTCGCCACATTCTTTTTTGCAGCACTCATGTATTAAGTGTGCATAGTGCCAAACGGCTCGATGACGATAGTTCCGTTTCTGATGCTTCTGCGTCCACGCTCAGTTCGCGGACGACGATGGTCCGTGGTCGCTGGCATTTCGTCTTAGAAGAGATCGAGGGTGAAGAAAAGTTGGAAGTAGCCGATACCGAGCAGCAAATTAGCCCGGACCGGTTAGCGCTTTTGTGCTTAGTGCGCGGATTAGAAGCCCTTGAACAGCCCAGTAGGGTGACGCTTTTCACAACAAGCCGTTACGTCAACCGTGGCCTTCGGTTTGGCCTAAACAGCTGGCGAGAAAACGATTACCGTTGGGAACGATTTGGAGTGCAGAAACCGATTCGCAACGCCGATCTCTGGATGCGTGTCGACCATGCGCTCGAGTTTCACGGAGTTGATTGTCGCTTCCTGGCCGGCCAACAAACGGTCGCGACGGTATCCGCCTTTGGGCCTTCCAACCAACAGAAGACGGCTGAGATCATCGACGCCGAACACTATCCGGAGTTGGATGGATTCTCGGGAAATTGTACTTCGAGCGTTCAAGCGACCGGAGCATCCACTGCAGCTTTTGCTGCTCACAATGATCGCGCGACTCGAGTCCGTTCTGGCCTGCAAGCCGCTGCTAGCCAAATGCAGCGCTGGCTGGGCGGTCGACGTCCAAATCCAGCTTTTGCAAGTTAAATACAAAACCAACGCCAATGGATTTTGGCATTTCCCACCCGTCCCACGGTAGCCCCTGTGGTTCTAACGGTGGTTATAAAATTCACACAAACGGAGTAACATCGTGCGTACGCAGCTTTCCTTGCAAAGCGTCAATAGCCTTGTCAACGGAACCCTAGATAACCCTGCCAGTCTGCTAGGCGCTCACCGTGTAAGCGATGGTCAGCGTGAGGCGTTGTCGGTGCGAGCCTACTTACCGGACAGTGATCGAGTCTGGTTGGTTGACCAAGCGCACAACGAAGTTCGTCCAATGCGACGATTGCATCCAGGCGGATTCTACGAGGCGATCTGCCCAAGTAAATCGAGCGACACCGAGTCCAAAAGCCCGTCCAACTCGCTCACAGCAGATAGCCTTAAACCTAGTAGTTTTAAACTCCGAGTAGCACAGAAGAACGGCCAAATGACTGAAATCCAAGAACCCTACTCGATCCAGCCGCTACTCTCAGAATTCGACTTGCATCTGTTTGGCCAAGGTCGCAACTGGGAAATTTACAACAAGATGGGCGCGCACGCGCGGACCGTTGACGGCGTTGCTGGTGTTAACTTCGCAGTCTGGGCTCCCAATGCGGAAAATATCGAAGTCATTGGTGACTTCAACCACTGGGACGGTCGTGCTCATGCGATGCGCAAACACATTCCGGCTGGCGTGTGGGAGTTGTTCGTTCCCGGCATGAAGGCTGGCGACAAATACAAATTCCGCGTCAAGGCAGAGGGCGGACATACGATCGACAAATCCGATCCGTTCGGTTTCTATGCTGAACTGCCGCCACGCACAGCTTCGATCGTAACGCCACTGGACAACTACACGTGGAATGACAACGACTGGCTTGAACAGCGTGCGAACACTGATCCACTCAGTAAGCCGCTGAATGTCTACGAACTACATCTGGGCAGCTGGCGGCGTGATCCGAATGGCCACCACGGTTGGATGAACTATCGTAAGATCGCGCAGCAGTTGGTCGAATACTGCAAAGAGATGGGCTTCACACATGTTGAGTTGATGCCGATCAGCGAGCACCCGTTCACCGGTTCATGGGGTTATCAAACCGTTGGATACTACGGCGTCACCAGTCGATACGGATCCGCGGAAGACTTTATGTACTTCGTCGACCATTGCCACCAAAATGGAATTGGTGTCATCTTGGATTGGGTTCCTGCCCACTTCCCCAAAGATGGGCATGGCCTCCGCCGCTTTGATGGATCGGCGCTGTACGAGCATGCCGACCCGCGGCAGGGTGAGCACCCGGATTGGGGCACGATGATTTTCAACTACGGACGTAATGAAGTTCGAAACTTCCTGGTGTCCAACGCCTTGTTCTTGCTCGACAAGTACCATATCGACGGACTTCGCGTCGATGCTGTTGCCAGCATGCTGTATCTCGACTACAGCCGAAACGATGGTGAATGGGTCCCGAATCACCACGGCGGTCGTGAGAACTTGGACGCAATCCACATGCTGCGTGAGTTTAACGAACAAGCCCACGGTCAGTATCCTGGCATTCTGACATTAGCCGAGGAGTCGACGGCATGGCCGGGAGTGAGTCGGCCAACCGACGCTGGCGGCCTGGGATTCAGCGTCAAGTGGAATATGGGCTGGATGAACGATACGCTTCGCTACATGCGTAACGAACCCATCCACCGAAAATACCATCACAATGAACTGACCTTTAGCCTGATCTATGCGTTCACTGAGAACTTTACGCTGCCACTTTCGCACGATGAAGTTGTTCACGGCAAAGGTGCGTTGATTAGCCAAATGTCTGGCGATCTCTGGCAAAAATTCGCCAACCTGCGACTACTCTACTCCTATATGTGGACGCATCCCGGCAAGAAGCTGTTGTTCATGGGTAGCGAAATCGCGCAGTGGCACGAGTGGGACTACGACTCCGAGATCCAGTGGGAGCTACTCAGCTGGGACACTCATCGCGGTGTGAAGAACCTAGTTGGCGACTTAAACAAGTTGGTCAACGCGGAACCCGCACTCCACGAAGTCGATTTTAGTGGCGATGGTTTTGAATGGATCGACTGCATGAACGCGGACGATAGTGTCATCGCATTCATGCGGAAGGCCAAGAATTCTGACGACTATGTAATCGTCGCCAATAATTTCACGCCAGTCGTGCGTGAGAACTATCGCATCGGATCACCTGAAGGCGGCTTCTTTCAAGAGGTCTTCAACAGCGATTCGGAATACTACGGCGGCAGTAATGTGGGCAACCACCCGGGATGCAACGCCAGCCAGATTGGTGAACATGGACGACCCTTCAGTATGCAAGTCAACCTGCCACCTCTTGGCACCGTCGTCCTCAAGCCCCAGCGCTGAGCAATACCATAAACCGGTGACTCCATCGACCTTCAGTTGCTGACGCAAATCCGCAGATTTCAAGCTGCCGAATGAGTCCCAGCGCTTTCGGGCGTAGCAAGTGTATGCGTGGCAGTTTGAGGTCCAGCGGTGTGAGTCCTAGCGGTGTGAGTCCTGACCAGTGGAGGTCAAGCGGTTGGGCTTACAGTCGATTGCCCCCCAGCGAGTTTATTCCTACGGTAGCTGGTCACTCGCGAGTTGACTCGTTTAACCGTCAGCC
>DNPC01000582.1 GCA_003501565.1 Planctomycetaceae bacterium
CGAACTTTCGGGGAGGGGGCTGAGCCCGTCGAGCGCCGATTTTCTGCGGCTCAAACCAAGTCTCGCACGGTCCTGTCAAAATTCTCTGCGAATGCGTTGCACAAAAATTGGCTTGATTACGCGACTAAAGTCGTAACCAAAAGCAGCAGACGTCCTCTTCGCTGCTTAGCCAATTTCGCAGCTCCTTTTTCCCAACCGCTTCGGCGCTGATCGTATTCATGACCGCGGAACAGATCACAACCATCCTAAATCGAATTGCCTCTGGCGAGCGAAGTGCGGTGGATGAACTGATCCCGATTGTCTACCAGCAAATGAAGTTGATTGCGGTAAAGCAATCTGCCGGAGAGTTCCGCGACGCAGCAAATCCAACCGAGCTCGTTCACGAGGCCTACATTCGGCTGGTCGGCAACGAAAAACTAGCTTGGAAGAGCCGCTCGCATTTCTTCGGAGCGTGTGCCAGCGTGATTCGCCGCATCCTGGTTGATCAAGCTCGGGCTAGAAACGCAGCGAAACGGGGAAGTGGGCAAGCGGCGATTGAACTGCATAACGAGATGGCTGTGACGCCCAAACGTCTGGATTTACTCGAGCTTGAAGAAGCCTTGGTGGAGTTGCAAGAGCTTGCGCCGCGCCAAGTGCAGTTGATCGAACTCCGTTACTTTGCCGGTCTGACAGAAGCGGAAGCCGCTGAGATCCTGAGCTTATCGCGCAGGACGGTTTCCGGCGATTGGGCGATGGCGAAGGCTTGGTTGCAAACTCGACTACGTAACTAGCCAACCACTTCGGACAAAGGAGTTCGCATGATTCACACCGATTCCAACTCGATTAACGGAGTACATGACCAGTGGTGCAGCCGACACGATTCTGCGACTCTTAAATGGCGGCGATCCGTTTGGCTTCCATTCACCGTCCTCCCGTTAATCGTCGGTCTATCGCTGACTGTACCCTGGTTCACTAGTCCGACTCAGCAAAATCAAATTCCGCCAGCACAAGTACTTCAGGTCGTGTCGCCCGGAACAACCCAGCCGAGTGGAACGCCCGAGCAACCAAGCTGGAATCAGTTCGGACACTCACGAGGGTGGCTTGCGGAGGCCCCGATCGAAAAAGATGCTCGCCTCGTCAAACTGTGGGAGCAAGAGGTTGGCGAAGGTCAGTCACAGATAGTCGGTAGCCACGATCGAATCTTCGTGGCGTCGGGCACTGATCAGCAAGCGAGTGAAGAAGAGCCCCGCATCATCACAACTTCCTTTGCCGCGTACGATGTTGCTGCTGGAAAAGAACTTTGGAAGTTCAAAGCAAAGTCCACGTTGCTCAAGGAGCAGCAGACCTTTGGCGGCAATCGCCCAACACCTCAGGCAACGCCGCTACTGATCCAAGATCGGTTGATCGGCCTTTCATTTACCGGCCAGCTCTTTTGTTTGGACCGCCGAAATGGCAATGAACTCTGGTCAATTGACCTTTGCGACAAGTTCCAAGCGGACGCTGTACAGTTTGGGTTTTCGGCTAGTCCCGTTAAGGCATCTAGTTCGGCCGAATCGTTTGTAGTTCAGGCAGCTGGCGAAAACGGCGGATTGTGCAAAATCAAGGCGGCCGATGGTGAACTGGTCTGGCGCTGCCCCGTCGCATCCTTCAGTTATGCAACGCCCGTATTCACTCGCATTGCAGGAGTACCACAATGGATAGTCACATCTCGTGAACATGTTCTGGCAGTAGGCGACGACACTGGTAAAGAGCTATGGAGGCACACGCTTGCCAGCCCTGGCCTCACTAATGTACCGTGCCCATTGATCGTCGATGGTCGTCACTTGGTCATTTCGGGACAGGGCGTTGGTGGCACGAGGGGCTTGGAGGTTGGCTTGGAATCTGGCAAATGGTCAGTCAAAGAAACTTGGTTCAACCGTCGAATACAATTCTTCTACACCAACTGGATCATGCTCCAATCGACTATTGCACTGGGTTGCACGGAACAATACATGACCGCCTTTGATGTACTCAGCGGTGAACAACTCGGACGTTGGCGGGGATTCGGAAACGGAAATGTTCTTAAACTCAGCGACGAGGTGTTGGTGCTCGGCGGAAAAGGGCAAATGAGTTTGATGCACTTAGACGCTTCCCTCGGTGGGCTTACGGTGGATCGCGAATATGAAATAGCCAACCAGCGGTGTTGGACAGCTCCTTCAACGATTGGCGGCAAGTGCTTTATACGTAGTGGGACAAAGCTTAACTGCCTCGCATTTATGACCAGTGAGAAGTCAAAACAGGTAGATCCAACTTTAGTTCTTGATAACGCAATCAAGCCGGGAGCTGAACTACAGTTGGCAATGACAAGAACGACCGCATCGACGATCGATCCAGTCGAAGAGATCTTCCAAGTGTTTGAAAACCAGGGCCAAGTTGCGGCATTGGAGCTTTATCAGAAACTGCGATCGGGCAAAAAGCTGACTGGCGAGCACCACGTCGCTCTCGCAGAGGCTGCGTACCAGATGAATCTGAAGGAACTGGCATCACGCGTCATGCGGGATGGTCAAGTCGATCATCCCAATTCAAGGATCATCAAAAAGAAGTTGGCAGAGTGGTCGGGGGCGTCGCGATGAGTCCTCAGGAGTATGCCAGGATCCAAGAGTATTTCTTGCGTCTCCGGGAACAAGACGAGACGCAGCGCGCACAGCTCCTGGCCGCATTGGAAGAGTCGGCTGAGGCAGCCGCGGGACTGATGGATGTCCATCCGCTCGAGGATCCCGACAACTCAATCCCGATCCTAAAGAGTCTCCTAGAGGCCAATGCAACGGAGGACTCGCCTCTGGATCATCCTGTAGCACAATTGCCTAGTGTGAACGGTCTGTGCTTGGACCAAACCCAAGATGCCGGTGATACTACCCAAGAAATTGCTCTTCCCAACGACCCCAACACACCTCATTCCATCGGGCCATATCGGATTCTACAGAAGATTGGGGAAGGTGGCCATGGGCTGGTCTTCATGGCGGCACAACGCACGCCCATCCAGCGGAAGGTAGCAGTAAAACTCATTAAACCGGGGATGGAATCAAAGACGATACTCGCTCGCTTCGAGGCTGAACGACAAGCCCTTGCGATGATGCGACACCCATCAATTGCAAATGTCATCGATGCGGGCACAAGTGAATCCGGTAGTCCCTACTTTGTCATGGAGTTGGTACACGGAATTCCGATCGATCAATTCTGCCATGAAAATCGCCTTGGATTAAGGGATTTGTTAGGTCTGTTTCAGCAGGTTTGCGACGCCGTTCATCACGCACATCGCAAAGGCATCATTCACCGTGACATTAAGCCGGCCAACGTTCTGGTCACAGTGGAATCCGGCAAGCCGCTCGCAAAGGTCATTGACTTCGGTATCGCCAAAGCGATGCACCTGTCTTTGACCGACAAAACGATGTTTACCCAGTACGGCCAGATCGTCGGAACACTCGAATACATGAGTCCCGAACAGGCGTTGATGTCGCAAGACGTTGCAGACGTGCGTAGCGATGTCTATTCGCTCGGCGCATTGCTGTACGTCTTACTTACCGGCAGTCCACCAATTAGCCGTGACAAGTTGCTTGAACATGGAATTTTCGAACTGCCCAAAGTGATTAATGATATCCGCCCTCCCACGCCAAGCCTGCGTTTAACCGGCAAGAGTGCCGCAAAGTCTTGGCGAGAACAAACGGAATTCCAGGAGCGGTCGTGGTCCAGCCATCTTCGTGGTGATCTAGACTGGATTACGATGAAAGCTCTTGCGAAGGAGCTGGAGCTGCGCTACGACTCCGTTGCGGCGTTCTCGTCTGACATCGACCGTTTTCTATGCAATGAAGAAATTCAGGCGCGTCCACCTAGCTTGCGTTATACCGTTTCCAAGTGGGTCGTTCGTCACCGGGTTGCGGCGTTGGTGAGCGCCTGCCTGCTGTGCGCCGGATTGGTTAGTTTCGGCGCAGTCGCTTGGGGCTATTACCAATCGCAGGAGAATCTCGAAGAAATCCGAGCTGCAAATTCAATCATCGAAGAAAAGGCGAACGCGCTATCGGAGTCACTCGACGAAGTTCAAACACAGCGCAGCCGCGCAGACACCTCTGCACGCCAAATGGCGGTTATGCTCAAACGAGAATTGCTGCAGTCGTCCTGGGAGAAGGCGCTAAGTGGTGATAGTGAAGGCTCGCAGCGCCAACTCGAGCGCGTTGAAAAAAGTGACCGAGATTACGCGTGGCAAATCGTTGACTCCGTGCGAACGCAACTCGACTGGCCTTCGCTCCGGACCGAAGCAGATGGAGCCATCCGACAAGTGACCGTGCACGATACGGCTGCTACCTTCGCTGTCATTACAACTGAATCGACACTGGAGATCTGGGATCTCAAAACACTCGCTCTCAAGAAAAGCCTTCGACTTCCCCAGGCAATCTATAGCAGCGTAGCGTTTTCTGATGCAGGTGAGCGTCTGCTGGTTGGCGCATCAGATTGGGTTCAGAACGTCGACTTAGCATCGAATAAAGTCGGCGAGAGACTTGTGCATGGTCGCGGGGGCACGCGTGATGCCACCTACGATCGCAAACGTGGGCTTTGGTTGGTTACAACGGGAGCCAATTTTCTGCTAAGTCTGAATGCCGACACGATGCAGCTCAAAGGCACGTTGCAATTACCGGCCAGGGTAAGAAAAGTTAGCGTGTCACCTGATCTCGACTGGGCTGCCGTTGCTAGTCTGAGTGGTGATGTCTTTCTGGTAGATCTCTCGAATCTAAGGTTCGCGGCGACGCTCAGCCAGGCTGGCTTGACGGTCAACGATATGAAGTGGATCGGCGACGTTTTGATCGGAGTCGATCGTCGCGGTAATCAGACGGCGTGGACAATTCCCACGGCAAAGGAAATTGCCGATAGCGAACCGACCCTTGTCATATCCGGTCAGACTTTTGTAAATGCCCAAGACAGTCAGTGGGCACAGACTGCAGACGCCCCTAACGGTGTTGAAGTGCAGGGAGAGGCAGAAATGGCGATCTTTGGAATGCATAGCAGCCAGCCTGTCACCCCTACAAACACCAGCGATGGCCAACGGACTGAACCGCAGCCCGCAACGGGCGCTGTTGATGCCGAATCTAAACCTCCCACGCATCCGACAATGGATAGCTTCGCGGTGCGACGGAAGTCGGAAGTCTTCATGCTTGACCGAAGTGCAAACGGCAGAACAGCCAAAGTCCCGATTCGTCGCTTTGCTCCGGCGATTGCGAGTCTACACTGGTTGCCAAATACTGAAATGCTGTTGGTTGAGCACTTCAACGGCCGGGTCAACATAATCACCCGAGAGTTCATTGAACGTCGACGCAATTATGCAACACAGCTAAAGGGCCTAAACGACGGACTATGTTTGGCCGAGACGAATACGTCAGTGACCGCTCATCGAGACGGACGGCTAATCACCTGGGATACTCAATCAGGTGCGCCTCTTACGAAACGCAACCTAGGCGGCGCGGAAATCTTTTCGATCGACGCCCATGAGGAATCGCGAAGGGTTGTTTCCTACGGAGACCAATGGAGCATTCGAGTCGCCGACGTTGATTCGCTTGAGGAAGTTTGGACTGCGGCGACCAGCTACGGCGTTCGGTCAGTCGCCATCTCAAACAACGGTCGAACGATCGCGGGAGCTCCCTCCCGGCAAGGGCAAGAATTCGTTCGTGAAGGCACGTTTGATCTCTGGGAGATGGATACCGGACTTCCTAAGTTGCGGTGCGTCGGTCATACAAACTGGGTTCTGCAATTCCTTTTCGATTCCCATGACACGAAACTCTATTCACTGGCGGTCGACGGAACCATTCGGCGGTGGAATACCGAAACTGGCCTCTCGGACCTAGAAATCGATTTTGCGCAGCAGTCGCCAGTTTCCGTGATCGGATTGCTTGAGAAAGCGAATAGCCTAATTTGCGGTCACCAGGATGGTTCGCTTAGTCTGCGCAACCTCCAAGACGGCTCGCTAGTCGCGTCGATCCCGATGCAGAACGATTCGGTAACTGGATTGATCGTCTGCGCTGATGAACGTTTTGCGATTGTTTGCACCGAAAGCCAAACGACATTGACGTGCGTCGATACAGCAGACTTGAGCGTCGCGGCAGTATGGAATCCGCGCGTGGGCTTGATCAAAGGCATCCGCTGCGACCGCTCCAAGTCTCGCTTGCAGATTCTCGGTGAGGGCATCGCCAGGATCCTTGAACTACCACCACCCTCACGCTGATAGTCATCGATGCCAAATGAGTTTCGCGTCAAGGAACGGGCGCAACCACGGTAGATCAGTCATTAACGGCCCGACTCTCCGTGGCAACAATTGTTCGCTAAGTTCTTGGGAGCCAAATCAAAGCCGCCCGAGTGTGACCAGTAAGACGGCCAGTATTGCCGACGCCACGATTGTACGAATAACATTCCAGCGGTTCCATTTTGGCTCAAACTCCTCACGAGCTTTCTCAGCCGCAGCGCTGTCAAGTGCGTCGAGATCAAGTGCTTGTACCGTGTTGTTGAGCGGTATATTGATGGTGATGGTTGGCACCTGGACTAAAAGGACGCTTGCCAAAGCTGCCGATACGACCAGTGCTCGGTCAATTCCATCCAGTTGAACAACCGCCACAACTGCTGCGATGATCAATGATAGCGTAGATCCCAACCACATCGCCATAAACAACGGCTGGTTGTTTTGGATCACGCGGTCAGTCACCTGAAAGCTTCGCAGAAACTCCCGATCTTCCAATAGCCTCAGTCCTGGCATAACCACCACCGCAAACGCGAACAAAAATCCTGCCATCAGTGAATGAAGAAATGTTGCGACAAGCAAGACCCATGCGAACGTATTCATGATTCAGTTTTGTTTGCCTTCGTGCGTTGACTTGATTGTGTTCACCCGGGGCCAATCGACGCGCCAGTATTGAAGTTGCTCTTTTCCAGGTCAATCGGGCAAACGGCCCAGCAATTTGCATAGC
>DNPC01000417.1 GCA_003501565.1 Planctomycetaceae bacterium
AGTGCGACCCGAGACCGTCTCTTCTTCTATTTGGTGGTTGGTGATTGTTCCCGCCAATGCAATCAGGAACTCTTCACTACTTTGCCGATCCGGTTGACCAGCTTCCATAGGCGGCATTTCGCCCGCCACAATTCGGTCATAAACGTGGACCCAGGTATTTAGCACACTCTGCGACTCAAGGTCCAATGAGAGGTTGTCCAGGTCGAGTCCAGCGACGGGATCATCAGAGGAGTGACAGTCGATGCAAAACTGCTGGACAAACGAGGATATTGCCTGGGGGCCGCCAACGGCTCCTTCATCCTCCGCCGTTGCTACATTTACCAACAGTGGCACCGAAATCGCCAGCAGCAAGCTCAGCAGCGTCCATCGAGACATCGAAAGTGCCGTTCTTTAATGTTCAAGTTCAAGAATCAATCATGAGCTGGCTAGCGTTCGATACGCCGCGTGGCGGTCATGTTTTCGGAACAACAGTGGTAACGCGTTCCTAGTCCGCATGAATTTGGCCGCTTGCTCACCTATCTTGGCCGTGGCATCTCTTGCGGAACCATTGAAACGTTCAACTTTTCCTCGGCCTCAATTGTATCACGTCGATAACTGTAACAAGGCGATTTTGTGGGGAGCGTTCCGGCATGAAAACGCTGTCAAGCGGGCTGCGGTGCCTGAAACGACCACGCTTGGAACCACTCCGCCTGCCCCGTTCGCCTGCTAGCGGTTTTCCTGCTGGTGGTGAGCCCGTTCGCTATGTCTCTTGTCGCTATGTCTCTTGTCGCTGTGTGTTTGATTGGTTGGTGGATGCCAGCGTGGTGACTAGCGCTTCTGCGGCCGCTTTCGCAGCACGCGAATACTTCGGTGGTGGCTGGAGCGGTGCGAGCGACTCGTGATTGAAGCAAATCGAGATCAGGCCATAGGCGACACTCCAGCATTGTTTGCGTGTTGCATCGGGGTATGACTTCTTCAGCAGTGCTGCCGATTCGGTGACAAAATACTCAACGTAATCTTGCATCCTGCTTCGGATCTCTGGCGAGCTCGCGCTGATCGCAATCAGAGATTCCACGACCAACAGCGATTCAGCAGTGCTGACCGTTTGCTTTGGGAATAAATACGCCAAAAGCTGATCGGTCGGTTCCATGTTCGGTGTGCTTAGGAGATGCGTTCGCAGACTCTCTTTGTACTGTGATGTTACCCGATCAGCCAATGCAACAACCAAGTCATCGCGGTTGCCCACATAGTGCCGCAGGATACTTCGCTTTACGCCAGCTTCTTCTGCGATTCGCTCCAGAGAACTGCCTTCGATCCCAAAGCGAGCAATGCAACGCTCGAATGCATCGAGGATCTCGGCAACGCGCGCTTCAGCAAGACTTGGACGACCCAATTGCATTCTCCATTTTTGATTAGCAGAATTGACAATTTATTCTGACAGTATAAATTGTCAACTGTGATAATTTACTAGCCGCGTAGAACAGTAGATCATTATCGGCTGGTAGCCTTTCAATGCGAGCAAACTGTATGCACTGTGGGCCCGTGTTTGAAGTTAAACTCCAATTGGAAACAGAAAATGGCGTGTTTGGAAATTCCTGAACGAAATGTAGCACTCGCGCTTACGTTTCTGATGATTGCTGTGCCTGTGCACTGCTCCGCTCAGTCCAGCGCTGATTTAAGGGATGAGGTTTCTTACACCAACGACATCCGTCCCATTGTGAACAACTTCTGCACGGCGTGTCACGCTGGAGACGACCCGGAAGGTGAATTTGTGCTGACGAGCTACAAGGATGTAGTCAAGCACATGAAGCAGGGAAACCTTGCCGAGCGAATTAACGATGCTGACGATCCGATGCCGCCAGCTGGCTTGATGCCGGCGTATATGCGTCGAATGTTTCGCGTATGGGCAGACCAAGGCTATATCAATCAAGGATCCAAGAAGGCGAATGCCGGTCGCAAGCAGATGCAGGAATTCAAGCCTCCGAGAATTAGTCCAGTCGACATTAACAAGCAGGGTTTTGAGTTGCTCGAATATCTGCAGGGCCACTGGGTCGGATCGATGAATTTGATGGGGCAGGATTTCGAGTGGTGGGCGTTCGACTACCGTCCTATCTCAACATCGCACATCCACGCGATTTTCGAAGGGGGAACGATTGGCAATCTCTTCACATCATTTTTCGTGACGGAGTTCAACGGCAAACGAACCATCATGGCGCGCAACGGCGGGCTGTTGAACGGAATCTACCGAACCAGCTATTTCGTACTTGAGAATGTAAGTTACGGTCGCGACTGGGCCTACTATCGTTTGGTCGATGCCTATGGCGGTAGCGACATCATGTACATGGAGTTGACGTTTCGAGCCGACACACTGCAGTTCAAAGCGTTCACCAGTCGCTTTGGTCTAACTGCACCGCGGCCCCACATGGATTTTCAGGCCAAGAGAATGCACCCGGAGCTGGCGACACAGGCGGCAAAGGCGGTCGGCTTTCCCAAAAACGTTATCGACTTCGATTTTTCGAAAGGCTTGCCCAAGCCAACTTGGGCCAACGATTACCCGATGACTTCGGCCACGTACATTTGGGAAGGGGCAAATGGACAGGATGAGGCAAGCCGCCAACCGATGCCTAGTATTGTCGAAATGGGCCGTCTGGCCAAAGACCCCAGGCGTATCGATCAAATGCCTTATGTTTCCCAGTTAGATGTCTCTGTAAAACGAACTAGCCTTACCAAAGGCAAGAAATTGCTGGTTTACCTTTCACGCGATGCATTGGTCGATGCCCGCGGCCGGTTCATCAAGCAATATGGTTACATCCGCGAAGATTTGCTCAATACGCTTTTGTCCTTTCCGGAGCTCGCGAAGAATCAAAGCCGTTTCAAGTTCACCTACTTACATCCGGGCAGCTACTATCTAACGGTCATCGCAGACATGGACGATGATGGATTTCCCTCACCGGGTGACGTAACTCATAGCCGTCGCAAGCTGACTGTGAGCCCCTCTTCTACATCCAGTGTGACCATCAACGACCTGACCGTCAGGAACTAAACTTCGCAAAATCAAGCCGCGGACAGCAAAGCCGGTGCACCGAAACTATCTGGTGTGCAAAAGTTCCGGGAGGCCAGCGTAGGCATCGGGAGTAACAGGATTCAACAGAGCCGTTGCGGACAGGGAGCCTCGCGTCGTGAAAACACTGATGATCAGTCGGCCTAGGTGACCCATGGAATCAGTGCCCAGGTGCCAGCTTGATAGGTGGCATATTGCTGGCCAAACACTGCTCGAAGATTTGCTTCTTCGCGGGGGATAACGATGCATCTAAAGACGATCGCACCTGCAACTGAAAAAACAATCAGAAGTGCGTTCGTCGAAATCAACCCGAATGCAAGAATCTGGATGAGACCGAGGGCATACAAGGGATGCCGGATTAGCCGGTAAGGACCGTGTGTTACCAGCTCATGATCCGATTTTGTCAAAATAGTCTCTGAAATGTTGTCCCCAATCGTCTGAAATATCCACCACAACGCCATCAATCCAGCCGCGCCCAGAAAAACGCCCACCCAACGAGACCATTGCGGGAGCGGCAAGGCCGCCCATGAAAGCCAAGACGGTGCAACGCACAGTAAAACAAGGACAAGCACCAGTGGCAAGGCACCCATGATACGCCACGCCCGAACCTTTAGGGATTCGGCGAATCGATCTAGGCCTGGTTTGTTACGGCGAGCCTGGTAACGGTGCCATGCGGACATACCCATCGCCGCTACCAAGATCACAACCAGCGACAGACGGAATGGCGTTTCCATTATTCGGGCAGCATCACGCGTGGTAGAGAACGTTGAGTTGTGCAACAGATGTAGTCTGGGTCGGACATCCTATTCGTTTGGGTGTCGCATCCCAAGGCCCGACAGCAACGCTCCGCTAAACAGGATAATCGCCGAAATCCAGCTCACCTCCGGGTGAACCGTTCCAACAACGTAATCGCCCAAGCTCCCGGCGACAACTGCAAGCGTGAGACCAACGCATGCCGACCAATAAGCCCAGCGGACATGGCGGTACGCACCGAACCAAACAAGCGACAGGACGGTCGTGGAAAGTGCGATGTTGAGTCCATTGGCGTAAACCGCAACAGAATTGATACTGATACGTTCCTTTGCGGTTAGCAACTTCTGCTCCTGAGGATCTAGAATCTGGCCGACGGCAGGCGAGTCTACACCCATCCATGCGGTTGTGACCACAATGTACGCAGCAGGAATCAAGTTCAACACAACCCAAATCGTCAAGATTACGCAGCCGAGCCGTAGCATTTGATTTTCCAAGGAAGAAGTTAGCGAGTACAGGCGCGACTTGCCGTCTGCATCATTACCTACTTCGCAGCCCGGACTACAATCTTCGATTCCGCAGCACAGTGGCCAACTGCCCGAAAACAGCGTGTGGTAGGATCGTACTGGAAACCGCTACAGTTCTCCCGTATGAATCGAGCGTTAACGGGAATCTTCCAATCTCATTTGAGTGTGAACATTGTATTTCTTAGTGCCAATTCTCTCAGGCTTCTCAAGGTCGATTTCATGCGGGCGCGTGAGATTCTCGTTCGCCGCGATAGCACGAAACCGATAGTTGATTTGAGTATCAAGCGATAGATAGGGACGGCTGTCGATGAGGTTTTCGACACGTAGAGTAGTTTTCATCGTACCTGTAGCGGTCGCCTTGGTACTTGCACTTTGGCTGAGTTACGTGCGTTCTACTCAAGCCTTGGCCCGAGAGTCTTACGTTCGAACCTTACCAACAGGGCGAATGCTAAACCCCATGAGGATGGTGCGTGCATTTGGAAAGGCGAAAGCCGCGGTCATGATGGCAGACTATAGCGAAGAGTATCGAGACACCAAATGCGACGGTTCTGACCGGTGGGTTCAGATTCTTCGAGTGCCAAACGCTGGCGGGCACGAGCTCGGTGATGGTTATATCCTATGTTCTCTCGATGAACGAAGTCACATGCATAGTTGGACGCTGCCCTCAGGAGCCCAAATAGAAGACGTTTCAATAGTTGGGGATCAGCTGGTGTTCAGAGTATTTGGTAACATCAGTCAAGGCTCGTACAAATACGAGATTCCAGCTGATGCCCCGAAAGAGTTTTGCCTTGAATGGCCCGCGGGTTCTCCTGTGCCTCAGCAGTGGATAGGCGCGCTAATGAGCGATGAGTATTGCGTCCCCGAGAATCATGAATCCAGTTTTCGGTTATTCGAGGATTGAATCTATGCCCAAGATCCAAGCCGCGAATCACTGGCTTGAAACCGCTGCATCAAGAAACGAAAATCTACGCATCGAATTAGAGCTCGAACGAGAGTGGATAAATGAGAATCGACGAACTACGGATTGAACCTAACCAGCCAGGATTGCCGATACTCAATACATTGCATTTGGTGATGCAACCCAACGAACTCGCATTGGTCGCCTACTTTTAAGCTGCCCCTGCGGATGGCACTAGCAAACGCGCATGATACCGTCTGCGTCGGAAGTAAATTCAATCTCAAACGTTGCGACTTGGTATTACCACTGTTCGCCCAATTCGAATGATGAAACAACCTAACGATGGTGGCGGTACTACTTTGATCCTCGCCGAGGGCGATGATCTCGATGCAGTTCCTGATTCTCATCGCGACATCGTTACCGATTCGGTCCGTGCTGCGTTCCGAGACCCGATAGCATACTTTTCTGACGCGGCTGGCCAGACTGAGATTGAAAACTTGCAACTCTATTTGCGAAACTTCACTTCCGGGGGGCGATGGTCACTCTTGCTCGCCGACACCTACATGATGGATCGCGATACTATCGCTGCTTTTCATTGGTTTCACGCTGGCCAATACCCATGCATGTTTGGCACAGCGCGATGTGACTGCGACGACGACCGTTTTGCTTCGTTCTACGATGATTTTTCGCTCGCACATTGGGATTCGATTGGTTTCGCTGGGGGCATTATTCCACTATCAAATCACATTACCGTCGACGATTTCGGAATTGAGTCTCCAAGTTCAGTGTTCCCACCCAATTCCACGACTGTTTTCGGAAGCTCGTCATGCGGTGATATGATGGTATGCAACGAACGTGGCGACGCAGGTTACATGTCGCATGAGAACGGACAGGCGTATGACGTTGGTTCATTTCCCGAAATGTTGAACTGGATTTTCGGCGAGCTTGTGCAGAACCGAACGCCAGAGTTCGACTATTCACGCTGCCGCTAGGATTGGGCGCGTAAACCTGCGTTGGGGCGGAACAGCCTTACACTCACGAGTGGCGAATGCATCAGGTTCTACTTCTGATTCGGGGGGCATCGTCATTGCGCTACAACGCGTGAGCATTTCGATTGGGTTAGCGAGAGTTCGATTGGCGAAGACTTGCTTAAGCTGTGGGGTCTTGAAGAACCGATGCTCTCTGAGCTCGTTGTTGGATGCACGTCCCATTTCTACATTTGGCAAGAATGAAACATCCATAGCACTCATGGCGCACGCGTTCCCTTTGGCCGTTTCCATTTCCGCGTTCTCGCGGGTAGTTGACTGCGTATAGTGCTCAAGGCGTGATGAGGATCCGCCCAAGAAGGGCACGCAAGCTTTACTTAATCTCACACTCAAGGAACTGTCGTGGCGGCTTCGATCATTGGTTTGGGAACTGCGATCCCAAGTCATACCATGACTCAGCAGCAAGCACTCGAAATGTCCACCGACCTAATTTGTCGGGATGAACGTGAATCGAGATTGTTGCGGGCGATGTACCGCAAATCAAAAGTGGAGCAGCGGAGGACATGCGTTCTCTACACGATCGCCTACGAATGGATCGACCGTGAAGCTCCGCCGAGTAGCAGTGCCGGGCCGACGACACAAGAAAGAATGGAGCTATACGCCCAGCACGCGCGTCCGCTCGCTATGGAAGCTGCGCAGCGGGCGTTAGCAGACGCCGGTACGGAGCCATCTGAGATTACGCATTTGGTGACGATATCATGCACCGGTTTTGACGCACCGGGAGTCGATATCCATCTTTTTGACCAACTAGGTTTGACGCCCGACGTGCAACGACTCAACATTGGTTTCATGGGGTGCCATGGAGCAATCAACGGTCTGCGGGCTGCACAGGGGCTGGCTGCGGCCGATCCTGCCGCAAAAATCCTGCTCGTCGCGGTCGAGCTGTGCAGTTTGCACTTCAAATTCCAGTGGGACCCCAAGCGAATGATGGGCAACGCACTGTTTGCGGACGGAGCTGCTGCTATCGTCTTAGAAGGCGATCCGACGGACCAAAAGATTTGCTCTTTGGCTGATACTGCTTCCTATTTGATTGATGATTCTCGCGAAGCAATCACTTGGGAAGTCGGCGATTTCGGTTTTGATATGTCGCTCGACAGTGCCGTTCCTCAGTTGATCTCGCAGCATCTTCGAACATGGCTCGAAAAATGGTTGACAGATCGGGGGCACAACCTGGACGCCATCCAGTCCTGGGTCGTTCATCCCGGCGGACCGAAAATTCTAGACGCTGTCGAAGAAGCACTTGGGCTGGACAAAGATGACCTCAGTACGTCACGATCGGTCCTGGCCGAACACGGAAATATGTCCTCTCCGACGATTCTTTTTGTGCTCAAGCAGTTTCTGGAGCAACAGTCGAAGGGGCCATACTTGGCACTGGGATTTGGACCTGGGCTAATGGCAGAAATGGCACTGTTTGAATAGCGTCAGGCGGGTTCGGCAATAGTCTTCAGTTCAAAAGGCGCGTTCATGGACCGAATGAACGGTTGCGCGAGCCAAGGAAATACCGACAACACCCTCACTGACAATTGCGGAATGATCGGGTAACGCAGGCCAAGGCTGATTGCTTTGCAAGTTCGCGAACGCCGAACAATCATCTCCCGGTGATGTTGTCTCCATTGCTCGGCGACCGTTACGGTATCACCCGACTCGATGGCTTGCACAGCTAATGCAGCTGCTGCGTTCCCGCCAGCCAGCGCCCAGGCCATTCCCTCTCCGGTAAATGGCTCCACGTAGCCTGCAGCATCTCCAACGAACAGGCAACCGTTCTCGGCGACGCGGGCACGTCGCTGGGTCAGCATTGGAGTTCCATGCCATGATGCGGATCGAATGCTGGCTGTTGCGGGCAAAGCAGACTGCTGCAGAATCTCAGAGACTAATTCGGCCGGGCCGCGAGCTCGCTTAATAGCCTGTACGTCCAAGGCCGCGGCAATGTCCAGGCGGTCATCTTCTAAGCGAACGAGCCCCACATACCCGCTGGCATGACAATTCATGTAGATCACACCAGGTTCAATTTCTGGAGGACATTCCTCGAGTACCGCGCCCGTGCCGACTCGAGACGATGTTGATACTTCTCGATGTTCGCTGCGGTGATCCGAAAAGATGCGTCCGCCAAGGCCTGCTGCAGCGATGACGATGGGGGCCGTTACAGACACCTGCGTCGCAGAGCCCTTTAACTCGATGATGAACTGCCGTTGATCAATCGGCTGTACCTGCGCGTTGACGCGGTCAAGAAACTCGGCACCGGCATCGATCGCGGCCTGGATTAATGCACTGTCCAGTCGTTCGCGTGAAACGACGACGCCGTGATTGTGCTTGAAGCTGGCGCTTCGCCGCCCGGATGAAATGTGAAGACCGCTGAGCGGAATAGCCTGGCAATCAGTGACCAGGTCGCCCAGTCCCGAACGCGCGAGTACGTCGACCGCAGCACCGTTGAGGCAGCAGCCGCAGACCTTCCAACGCGGGAACACCGCCCGATCGACAAGCAGCACACGACATCCTTGCGCGGCCGCCTGACGTGCACACAGAGCACCGGCCAGTCCCGCCCCAATGACGACGATGTCCCATGACTCCGCATCCACTTGATCGAGTGTGATCGTGGAGCGGACTTCGTTACAAACAGTCATCGCCGCTCCCACAGAAGACAAACCTACATGGCCACCGGAACGACAGTTTGTAGTCTCGGAATCCAGCTTCGATCGCCAAGCGCTCAAACTCCGGGAGCGTAAATGCCGCCCGAATTGACTGAGGTCCATCAAAGTGCACGATTGGTGAACGACTGAGCAGACGCGTTGCCAGCCACACCTGGTAGTAGTTGGCCCAGCTTCGTAGGAGATCGATGACAATCACCCGCCTGCGCGCCGCAGAACGCATTCGCCGCAGAACGTTGATAACTTCAGCCTCGGTCAGATGATGCAGGAATTGTGAGCACATGACGAAGTCGAATTTGCCTGCGATATCCTGTTGGACCACATCATGCTCGATCAGTTTGATATCCGCGCCTTGATCTTGTGCCTGCCGGCGGGCTACCTCAAGTGCCGTGGGGCTGACATCGCTGGCGCTGATTGTCAAATCTACTCCTGCACCAGCGCCAAATCTGCTAAGAGCGATTGGGAGATCCGCCGAACCTGTTGCAACATCCAGGATGCTAAGCTGTTGATTCTCCGGCACGCCAGCGCTATTGTCTCGCAACAGTTTCCAAGCGAGCTGTGGATTGCCGGTCCAGGCGTTGAGTCGCTTTAGGCCGTTCAGCGCAGCCTGGTGTTCAAGTGGATCCAGTTCAGGATCATCCATGAGTTCCGGAACCAGCTGGCGGTGTTTCATCGGCGGCGCTTAATCCTGTTCATCGCTTTATTGTAGGCTCGCAGCTCGGTTGAACCCCGGCCGGCACGGGTAACAATTCCAACGACTTTCAAAATGCGTTTTACCAATCCTGATTGCGAAAGCGCGAACAGCCCGCGTATACGATACAGATTCTGGCAAGGTCGCTCGCTTCCCTTTCAATATTCTCCTTTTTTCGAGGGGCGACTGTCGATGCAATTTAAAAAAGAGCGTTGTGTCTCGAATTTGTGCCGGTGTAGTGAAGCCTAGAGAAAAAAAGCCAGCAGACTGGTGGTCTGCTGGCTTTGGGAGAATTCTTTGCTTTAGGTGTTTGAACAGCCTAGACAAGATCAAGATCGAAGAGGCTGTCTTCCTCATCTTCAAGATCTGCGATGTAACCGTCAACGATTGAGGTGGCATTGCTGTTGACGGTAGACGTTGAACTGTCTGCGTTCAGTTTGTTGATCACGAGCAACGCGTCGATGGGTGAAATGTGTCCATCGCCGTTGGTGTCGAGGGCGTTATCGCCCTCTTCAAAGGTCACCAGCGATTCGGACTTGGTGTTCAAGGCGTTGATCACTTGCAAGACATCGATCGGAGAAGTGAAACCGTCGCCGTTGACATCGAGTGGCACGTGCGTGGTAATCTCTGGAGACGCTTGACCAGAGGCCTCGCCTTCACCCGCCAGCCCGCCGATCACAAAGTAGGCGACTTGTTCGGTGGTATGATTTCGCTCGCTATCACGAATCTGATCTTCATCGATCGAAAGATTGATATGGCCCGATGCAATTGCCATTGCCCACGCCGCGGATCGTATCGCATGCGCCAACAACGGCAACTTACGAGAAAGAAATTTGCGCCAGCAGAACTGGTGAATGTTAGCCACTAATTGACTCTCTCGCGTCGACGTTTTCCTAGAAGTATGTCGTCCTGGCTCTTGAAGTACCAATCTGTTCCGAAGCCTCCGAAGAGGACATCAACACTCTCATCATCGATGACGGTTGGAAATTCACCGGTTGTGGTTAGGAAGAAGTTTCCATTGAGCCGCTCTTGAGACGCACCTTCCTCGCCAGCGATGTTGCGCGTTCTGCTTGCGTAGTCATGCTCGTCGTTCGTCCATTCGCTTCGGATTGCGGATAATCCGTCATGGCGTTGGTCGAATAGAGTCTGACCGCCAATGAGGATGTCTTGTCCGGTGAGGCCACTAAGGAAGTCCGCTCCTGCTCCACCAATCATTAAATCATCGCCGAAACCTCCAAATAAGAAATCACTTCCGTCACCCCCTAACAGTATGTCCGCTCCAGCTCCGCCAAACAGCGAATCGATGCCTTTGCCTCCTTCGATCAAATCGTTCCCACTGCCAGTACGTAAAACGTCGTTCCCTGAACCACCACTGACAACCGCGTCGATTCCTACCGTCGATTTAATGTTTAAATGATCCTGACCGTCACCGAGTAGAATTTGAAACTGCTCCACCTCATCCATTGGATACCTTGAAGGGGTTTGCAGGAAGTCTGCGGCAACCTGAATATGTTCCCTAACCCTGGAAATCGTGACGTGGTCGCCTCCAGAAGTTCCAACAACCTGGAGCGTACCGTCGACCAATCGAATTCCAGTCCCGTCGTATTCAAGCCGGAAAGATTGAAGAGGACTGTCCGGATCGTCGGTCTCTATTTCGAGTATCGCCGAAGCTGCTTCCATTGGATTGAGAACTTTCACCTCAAGAATTTTCGCTTGATCCCTCGCGTACAGAATCGAACCAGACAGATCTGGCCCCAGCAATTCGAATCCGTCGCCGATGACTTCAATACGCCGGATCACGCCATTGGCTCTTCCTGTATTCTGCAACTGCACTGTGGCGACCAGTGACTCGTTCAACAACTCAACAGGCACAATCACACCCTCCTGGCTTGATAACGAATCAGCCGTAACCATAGTCTTCGGCTGGCCTTCAACAATTTGCAGACCGTCTAGCGCAACGGCCACTTTTTCGTTTGCACTCGAATCGGTGATCAATCGGAATTCGAGGTTGTAAAGCTTATAGAACTCAACCGTCTCGTCGGGGGAACCAGAAAGCGGCGTCCAACCACTTGCGAAGCCTAACGGGTTTGACGACTCGATCTGGGGTAATTCCGCCAGGTCGATCCGGCTAACCAATACCTCAGAGCCCTTCAACACGGTTTCCAAGAAGTGTGTTTCCGGAGTGAGCGAGCTAGAATTCGAGAGCACGTTGAGATGGTATCCAATTGACTCCGTTGTTCCAGGCATTCGACTTTGAAGCCTCACGCGAGACGAGAACGGTTCAGTCGATTCACCGTTGGGGATGTTCCCGCTGGGGTCACCGAGCAACAAGTATGAATCGCCGTCCACCGGTTCAATGTCACCCAGCTTGGACTGGAACGAAGCGTTCTCAAAAGCGTCGGTGGGTATATCGTCTTCTAAGTCGACCGAGGAAGCCCTGTCAAAAATGTTGGCTACCGGCGTGCTGTTGATTGGGAATGGTTTCGAACCGCTCTCATATCCAACACCCTTTCCATTTAGCTTTAGGTCCAGTTGGCTGGTGATACCAAGCCTTGCCGTTGATCCAGCCGCATCGATCGTTGGTTGCGTAACAGTACCGCCGAACTGTATTCTCGATTTTAAGCCACCCCTAAGTGACGCATTGATGCTCGCCTCAAGAGAGGCCAGGCTAAGCGTGATCGGTCCGAAAGAGAATCCAAGCCCAGCTTCAATTCCTGCTTCGATTCCCGACTCCGCATACCCATCGAAGTCAAGATAACTATTTTTGCTGTTTAGTTTCCCATCATTGAGTCCTACTTCCAAACCGAAGCCAAGCGACAATTTCGACTCTAGTGTGGGCTTAATCGTCGGCCGTACGTAGAAGATGCCGGTGTTCAACGTTCCGGCCTTGGTGACATTCTGGATGAATTTCAACGAGTCATTCGAGAGATTCCCATTCAAACCAAGTCCCCCAAATATCTGCCAACTGAAGTCGTCCGGCAGAACGTTACCTACGCTCAGTCGCAAGGTTCCCGCGGAAAGTGTTTTCTGGTCGAGGCCAGGTAGTTCGATTTTGAAATTGGGGTCTTGATCAATCGGTATCGTTTGCTTCTCAAAAAGATCTCGACCAAGAAGTTTCGCTTCAAGCTCGAATTTCTTTGCACTGGCTTTTGCCTCTTGCGTTAGTCGAACTGGTGCGTTCAGCAACATATCAAGGCGAGCGGTGACGCGGTTATCTTCGACATTCAAGGCACCCTCTGGAATCGGCAGGTCGTTCGGTAGTTCGCCTGCGTTAAAGAAGTCCGTGCCAACATTAAAGCCGTAACCGAAATCTACCTCATAGGCTTCGGTATCATAGTTGAATCGCTTCGCCGTAGGTTCTCCAACCCAGCCGGGAACGTCGATGACATGCAGCTTTGTGGATTTGAGGACCGTACCACCGACAACGATTGCGAACACAGTGTTGTCAGGCGACAGTTGCGCATCGTTTACCGAAGCCGAGCCCTTTGGCTCGCTGAAATCAACTAAAGTCTGCTCAGTCAATGCGTTGAGTTTCAGAGCTATCTCGTAGGGATCTCCGTCTGCTTCATTTGGTTCATCTTGAAAGGGAATCACATCGAGCGCTTTACCGCCACTTGTGAGTGAAGCTTCAACGGGGTATGAAACATCAAACCCGGCGATAAGACGCACTTCTTCGGTGGTCAGATTCGCGGCGCCAAGGCCGACGCTTGTTGGCATTCCCACGAGCAGCTCGAAGTCCAAGTCGATTACGTTGAGCTCGAACTCGAAGGTTCTTTCGATTCCAAGGTCAGTACGCGCCGTCACCAAGACCTTTGTGTCGGTAGTCAGAGTCATGTCTTTGAACGTGAATTTCCAATCGCTGTTTTCTCCGCTCGCTTGCACGGTGACACCGGGCAGTCCAACCAACGCTGCAGAAACAGAACTGATTTGACCTACTGCTTGCGTTTCGAGTTTTACGGCGAACTCGGTGGTCAAAGGCACTTTGGATATGAATGGGCCGAACGAGCACGTGGATGCGGCATCGCATGAATTCCCTGGGTTCTGGTCGTCATACTGGGATGAAATGGACTGAAAACCAGGCGGGAGGCCAAGGCGCAGTATGTTTTCGTCATCGTAGTAGATCGACTCGCCTGCACCACCTGGATTCGCGACCAAGAACAGGTATTTGGCATTGGTAAGCAAACTGCCTTGATCGATTGATATTTTCGCGGTGCCTTCTTGACTAACAGACTCAACCGTAATCGCTCCTGCCTTCGCATCCCCAAACTCATTGAATACGTCATCCGCCGACCAGTAGGCAGCGATCTCGAACGGGGACCCGTTAGAATTGGAGACTGCAAAGCTTGCATCGAGCGATCCTTCCGCTGCCTGGCGAGCATCGCTCAAACTCAATTGAATATTCCCGACAGACGTGAGTCGATAGTCGGGAATATCAGTGCCAAATATCGTAACTCGTGCTGAGTTCGAATTGTTATCAGTCGTTATTTCGGCGAAGCTTGTATCAATAGTTGCCGAAATTGTGTAGTCGCCGGTCGGAAGGTCAGCTGGCAGAGACGTTTCGAAGACTCCGTCCCTTGAGTCTCCAGCAGCAATCCCAGACGCGATCGATTTCGCACCCAAGGTAGTGGACGTGCCGTCAGGTGCGGTGAGGCGAAAAACGATGCTGGCGGCTCCATTCGTTGGAGCATCACCGATGTTTTTGACGGAGTAGTCGACACTAATGGGCCTACCAAATTTGAGATCGTCGTCTCCCACTGAGAGTTCAGGGACTAAATCCGAATACTCCACCTGTGCGTGTTCGTAGATATGAACGACGTTATCGTTTCCGCACTCCTCATCTGCTAGTAGGCCGCCGATCGCCAGTCTGTCATCATATATTGACATCCAACCACCAAAGGCATTTCCGCCCCAGTACGCGATTCCCTGGCAATCCCAAATCTCGTCGATCGGATCCCGTATGGATCGCTGATATTCCCCTGTATACGTATCAAACAGGTGAACCGCACCCAAGAAGCCAGATGAAGAGCCCTCGGCGATAGCGACGCTGCTACCTTCAATGGCAGTATTAAACCCAAATGTCAGCGTTGAGTATATGTCATCAGTTAGTACCGTCGGATCAACAAAAGTATGAATCAACTCATGAGTGGCTGCGTCATAAAGATGAGTTGACGCAAACTCTCCACGAAAACCAACAAGCAATTTGTCTCCATCGATCGCAATCGATGGAGTATAAACGTACCGCCCTTCCTCGTATTGGGACAACGCCGGATCGACGAAGGTGTATCGGTACGCCCCGTTTGCGGCATCAAATAGGTGGGCTTTTCCACTTTCCGTTACCACCGCATGCTCACCTGTTATCGACACGCTTCCACCAAAAGATGACCGTTCACCGATGTTTGGATCTGGGTCTTCTAACTTGCGGATGAGATTTCCGTTCGCAGCATCAAACAGATAGGCCGTCTGAATCGAACGACTGCTACCATGATCGCCGCCTATGAGAATCCTGCTCGCAGAACTCGAAACAGATCCTCCAAAATTGTTGCCTTCACTAGGGTCAGGATTAAAAAACGAGTGAATTAGTTCGCCGCTATTCTCATCAAAAAGATAGGCCGCTCCAGCCAAATCTCCCGCCGTGGAGTCGAGATGTGCACCGACTAAGATTCTTCCAGATGACGTGGACAATGCTTTCCCAAACTCACCATTCGCACGAAGAGATGGATCCCTTTGGAGTGCTGGGTTAACCAGATCTAGTCGCTTTACACCGGTGTTGGCATCAAACACGCGTACAACAGAAGAACCCCAGGTCTCCTCCGTCGCCGCGTTTGCGTATCCAACGACAACGGACCTTTCAGAGATTGCATTTACAGGCTGATTGAATTCGACTGTGTTTTCAAAAGTAAACAACGGTGTGTCAGCGTTCAGCAGTCGCCTTTCTTCCATATTCTCAAAGAGCATGCGTCTCTTTGAGGTTGTCTGTAAAGATCGCTTTCTAAGGTGCCAGTCATTCGCAAGTCTTCGTAACTTTGACGCGAGGTTCAACATAGCTCTCTCTTGGTTTCAATAGTTGGATTTAATTGGTGTGTGATAGCGAGGAAAGCGCAACCAATCGCTTCAGGGGCGGAACCAGTGATTTCTGCTGACGGCCGAACCAAGCAAACAAACCTTCGATGGTATACGTATTGGCTTTGTGTCCCGCCACTAAAGCAATGCGAAAAAGACCAGTCGAATCTCTAACGTCAACCGAAAGAATTTTCCAACGGGTTGCGTAGGCGGAGAACTGGATATTTGCTTGCAGAAGCGGGGCGAACTTGGAGCAAAAGCAGCGCAAAGAAAGTGCGCGTTGTTAGAGGGGGCGCACTAAGAGCGCCATGATGCATCCATTAATGCTGGATCTAGCTCCAGCGTTTCCGTTGATGCTAAATCGCACCGTGCACTTCCCCAGACCGTTCATGTTTTGCGGATAGGGCGTACATTGGATCACCAATCACAAGTTCTCATCGGGAACCGCACTCTCAAATTCATCAAAGAAGGCGGCCGTTCGCGGTCCCAATTTGCTTTTCCGTGCGGATACACGTTCAATTGCTTTGCGCTTGTATTGCAAAGCCTTGTCGAAGTTGCCGAGTTCATGATGAGCCATCGAGAGAATGGGATCACGAAAGATCCGTTCTTCTCCATATCCAAAGACGATTCGCTCGGAGGTCATGACCTCGATGCTTTCCCGAAATTTGCCAAGCCGAAAGAGTAGTCCCCCGTAAGCTGAGTAGAGATACTCCCAGCCGTTGGAAAACTCGGCCGCGTCCTTTACAACGGAGGCTGCCTCCTGCAATTCACTTGGTTCAAGCCACGCGTGGGCAAACAGGACAAGTTCCCCACCCAAAGATCCGGCGACATCGATTGGCAGGTCTTCTTCACGAAACGCCTCCATGTACAAATCTCCCGCCATCGAAGCGTTGTCTTCCGCCACCGCGACCTTGATTTGATTGGTAATCACATTGAACTTTGGTACCGAACCAGAAAACAGAGAAATCCATTCTCGGGCAACATCGAAATGCCGATCTGCTACCAGGCGTTTCATCATCTGGTTCAGGAACGCTCGATGGTAAAGCTCAAACCGATCGACATTGGGGTAGTCACGCAGTAGCGTCGATGCGATCGTAAGATACACATCAAAAATTGGGCGAGCTTGCGAAGGATCCTGCTCGATCAGCAGCGTTGTCGCACGACCAAGATTGATCAACGCATTGAATCTTTCCGTCTGGTATCCCGTATGGACCGAGTCATCAAATCGGTTGAAACGTATACGCCCGTCTGCGGTCCTCTGCTCATCGGATGGGGGCCAGTAGGAAAGTCCACCCCTTAGGAGCGAACTCGCGTTCGGTGTTGAGGGGTTTTGAGCGAGCAAGCGGGTGCCGAGTTCGAGATCGACGGCCGTCGCTTTCTGTGACTCCGATTCGCTACC